>CAIJNA010000164.1 GCA_903821805.1 uncultured Campylobacterota bacterium
AGTGGAATTATTTTAGCTGGGAGTTTCTTGTCAATAATAGGTGTTATTTTTGGGCATTTTGTAGCAAATATCTTTACAGCAGAAACATTCTTCTTAACAGCAACATCACTGATTGGATTTATTGCATTAATGGGAATTAGCTCAAGAAACTCACTTCTTCTTATTGATTTTGCAAAAAGTCTGATGAGCGAACATAATCTTGAGAAAAAAAGAGCAATTGCAATAGCAAGTGCTACTAGAGCCAAACCGATTATGTTAACAGCAATAGCTATTATTTTAGGATCAGCATTACTTGCAAGTGATCCTGTGTTTGGTGGCCTTGGTGTTGCTCTTATTTCTGGAACAATAGCTGCTGTTATAGTTTCTTTGATTTTTATACCTGTACTTATGGACAACTCAAAAGCAATTTAAGTTGTCCATATAGCAAGATGTTTTGGAGTAATAATTATCCAATTTGCATAATTATAGTTTTTACATTGCCTTTTTGTTGAATCTCAAGTAAAGTAAGATTATCAAATTTTGCGGTCATCAGCTCTGCAAAATTTGTAATATTTTGTTGAGCTATTTGCTTAACAAGCTCTCCCCTATAATGTTTTGCAAAATGGCTCACTACTTTTCCATCTTTTAAAAACTTATAAGTTATTACACTTGCCGTTGGTTTGTAAAATTTTGTGTAATATCCAGCACTCAAATCCAAAACTTCATCGCCTAAATAATCATCAAGTTTTGCTTTTAAATTTGCCTGGAAATACTTCTCCGTATTTAGATCTGGCAAGATTGCACCTTGCTTCCATTTGTAATCAGGTATCAAGTCATCAGCTCTTAAAATACCAAAAAGATTTGAGTAAATCATAACATTCTCATCAATAAATTTTTGAGCATTTTCACTTAAATTTGGATAATCAATAGCATCATAAGCTACACCATCATATCTCTCGATCGCTTTTTTTGTAGGTTTATTTAAAATAGAAACTTTATATTTAGTACATTCATCTAGATTTTTCAATCCAAACCAAGTTGAAATATCATCTAATGAACTATGCGATAAATGATTTTCATAAGCATCAATAACTTTATCACAAGAGAAAAATAGATTTTTGTTATTTAATAAAGAAGAGGAAACTCCACCTTCTCTTTTTGTTTCAGCTGGTGCTAGAAGAATTTTCAAAGCTGCTCTTTAGCCACTTTTATTAGTAAATTTAGTTGCTCTTCATAAAGTTTTGCGGTTAACTCATCTGTACTTTCAAATCTTGTAACAAGAACTGGTGTAGTATTAGAAGCCCTTATAAGACCCCAACCTTTGTCAAAAACTACTCTTACTCCATCAACATCAACTATACCTTTAATGGCTGGGAAACCAGCCGGAGGATTTTGAAGCAACTCTTTTAATTTTGCAATCAGTATAAATTTTTCTTCCTCAGTTGTGTAAACTTTAATCTCTTCAGTACTAAATGTTTTTGGTAAAGCATCAATCTCTTTATCAATATCCATTCCATTTTTAATCAGTTCAAGAAGTCTAAAAGTAGCATACACAGCATCATCAAAACCATAGTATCTGTCATTAAAGAATATATGTCCACTAACTTCAGCTGCAAAATCTGCATTTGTTTCTTTAATTTTCACTTTTAAATTACTATGACCTGTTTTGTACATTATGGCGTTTCCACCATTTGAATTTATGATGTCATACATAACTTGCGTACATTTAACTTCACCAATAACAGTTGGCTTATCCATAGTTGAAGCAAATAAAATAGCCATAATATCACCTTTGACATTATGTTTTTTTGTTAAAAATGCTATTCTATCAGCATCTCCATCATAGGCAAATCCATATTCAAAATCTCCATCAAGAGCTTTTTTAATATCTTTTAGATTTTTTTCTTCACTTGGATCTGGATGATGATTTGGGAAAGTACCATCTGGAGTCATAAATAATGAATCATAATTTAACTCTAATTTATTTAAAATATCAGTCAATACAGTATCAGCAACACCATTTCCACCATCAATTATAAATCTATCTTTCATACCTTTTAAGTGAGAGAAGTTTTCAACCATATAATCAATATAAAGATTTTTTGCATCAATCTCAATAAAATTTTCATTAGTAATAATTTCAATACTTTGATTTGCAATGATAAGATCGCCAAGAGCGTAAATATCATCTCCAAAAAATGGAAAGTGATCAATTGTCATTTTAAAGCCATTATATTCACTTGGATTATGACTTCCTGTGATCATAATACTTGCATTTGGAGTCATCCCATCAAACTCTTGATATGAAGCAAAATAATTAACACCAGTTGCCACCATTCCCATGCCAAGAACTTGACAACCAGCTTTTTGTAAGCCACTAGTTAGATAACCAAAAAGCTCAGGCGAGTGAGTTCTTGCATCATAACCAACTACAACATAAGGATTTTTAACAGTTTTTTGAACAACTTCCAATCCAAAAAAGTATCCGAGAAGTTTTACACTTTGTTCATTAAGTTCTTCGCCAACAATCCCACGAATATCATATTCTCGAAATATACTTTTTTTAATCATCCGTTATCCCCTATTTTGTATTTAATGCTATAAGCACATCTTCAATCATTTTATCAATATCTCCATCAAGCATACCATCTACATTACTATATCCGATACCACTTCTAGAATCTTTTATTTGTTGATACGGCTGCATCACATAACTTCTAATTTGATGTCCCCAACCATTTTCACTTTTTGGTGTACCATTTTTTTCAGCTGTTTGAATTGCTAATTCATATTCATAAAGCTTACTCTTAAGCATCTTCATGGCACTTGCTTTATTTTTGTGTTGACTTCTGTCGTTTTGACATTGCACTACGATATTTGTTTTAATATGTGTTATTCTTATTGCTGACTCTGTTTTATTAACATGTTGTCCACCAGCTCCACTTGAACGATAAGTATCAATTCTTATATCTTTATCTTCAATTACGATATCAATATCATCATCGACTTCAGGAGAAACAATAACTGATGTAAAAGATGTGTGTCGTTTTGCATTACTATCAAAAGGACTAATTCGAACCAGCCTGTGAACACCTGTTTCAACTTTTAGATAACCATATGCATTAATTCCACTAACTATAAAAGTAACATCTTTTATGCCAGCTTCATCACCTGTTTGGTAATCTAGAATCTCAACTTTAAAGCCTTTTCGTTCACACCATCTAAGATACATACGATAAAGCATATTTGCCCAATCGCAACTTTCTGTTCCACCAGCTCCTGGATGAATTGTTACGATAGCATTACTTCCATCATCTTTTCCACTAAGCATAACTTCAATCTCAGTTTGTTTTATGATATTTGTAAGATCATCAGCTTCGTCAAAAAGCATCTCAATAGTTTCTTCATCTTTATCTAAAACAGCCATTTCATAAAGCTCATTTGCATCTTGAATGGCTTTGTTTGCTTTTAAAAATTTGCTTTTTCTTCCTAGAAGTCTATTTTTTTCTTGACCTAACTTTGTAGCATTCTCAATATTTTCCCAGAAATTTGGCTCTTGCTCCATTGCAACTATTTCATTTAGTCTATCTTCAATTTCATCAGGCTTGAGAATTTGCTCAATATTTTGTATTTTTTTGTTTAGAACCTTTAAAAGTTCCGTGTATTCATAATTATCCATCTATCTTCTTAGTGTAAAAAGTGTCTAACACCAGTAAAGTAGAGCGCCATTCCATATTCGTTTGCAGCATCTATAACTTCATCATCCCTAACGCTTCCACCTGGCTCGATTACACATTTAACACCAGCTTCGCTAGCTGCATCAATTGAGTCTCTAAATGGAAAAAATGCTTCACTTGCAAGAGCTGAACCACTTACATCAAGTCCCATATCAGCCGCTTTTCTTAGTGCTGCTTTACTAGCATCAACTCTACTTGTCATTCCCATACCAACTGCAACCATCGCACTATTTTTTACATAAACAACACAGTTTGATTTTGTTAGCGAAGCTATTTTATAAGCTATTTCCATATCTTTTAACTCTTCTGGCGAAGCACTTTTGCTAGTTTTTAATACAGCATTTTTAACTTCATCATCATTTACTCTATCAGCATCTTGATGAACAAATCCACCATCAATTATTTTAAAGTTAAAATCATCATTTGACATTTCAAGTTTTTTTGTACCTTGAGCAAATAATTTTATTCTTTGTTTTCTACTAAGTTCTTCAATTGCCTCTGCTGTAAAGTCAGCTGCAAATACAACTTCTAAAAATATTTCATTCATTTTTTTAGCGAGATCTAATTCAACTATTCCATTAACCGCAACAACTCCACCAAAAGCACTTACGGGATCACATTTTAAAGCTTCTACATAACTATCAAGAAGATTATCTTTGATAGCAAAACCGCAAGGATTTCCATGTTTAACAATAGCTACAGCGTTATCATCTCCAAATGCTGAAGCTATTTTAGCTGCACCTGAAATATCTCCCATATTATTGAAGCTTGGCTCACCTTTGATAACTGTAAATTTATTTGTAAAGTGTTTGTCAAATTCATATAAAGCGCCTTTTTGATGAGGATTTTCTCCATATCTAGTATCAAATACTTTATTTCCAACAATGAATTGTTTATCTCCAAAACCATTATTGAATCTTTTATTCATATAGTTTGCAATCATACTATCATAAGATGCTGTATGCTCATAAGCCTTGATCATCATATCTCTTCTAAACTCAAGAGTATTTGTATTATTTTTTAAATTATTTAAAACCAGATCATAGTCAACTACATCAGTAACAATAATAACACTGTCAAAGTTTTTTGCAGCAGATCTTACCATAGCAGGTCCACCAATATCTATATTTTCAATAATTTCTTCAAAATCATTTGTTTTTTCAATCGTTGCTTTAAATGGATAAAGATTTACGCAAACTAAATCAATCCCTTCAACACCAAGTGCTTTGGCTTCATCAAGATGTGATTGCTTATCTCTTCTATGAAGAATCCCGCCATGAATATATGGATTTAATGTTTTGACTCTACCCTCAAAACATTCTGGAAATTTTGTTACTTCATTTGCTTCAATTACTTTAATACCAGCTTCTTGCAACGCTTTGTATGTTCCACCTGTCGATATTATTTCATATCCTAAAGCAACTAGTTCTTTCGAAAAATTTACAACTCCACTCTTATCACTTACACTAATTAATGCTCTCAAATCTACCCCTTATTATTTAATTAATTTTTTACCGTTTGCTAAAACTGTATCATCTTTTAGATTGAATTTAAAATTCACTATAACCGAATCACCATCATATTTTGCTACTTTTTCAAGATTTTTGTATTCATTGTATGAATGTTTTAAATACTTCTCAAATGACTCTTTATCCATCTTCACATTTATACCAACAGTGATATATTTAAGCAATTCATCTGGTGTATTTAAAATATTGTAGTTATTTTTTTCCAAAATAAAGTTTGCATCGATTTTTAAATCTTTTACATTAAACCCTAGTTTAGAGAATTGTAAATCATTAAAAACCATTCCATATTTCATTTCACCACCAAAATTTGCAACTTCTATAACATGTTTAATAAGAGGCGAATATCCTTCATCTTCCCATGAAGAAAGCTGATCAGCATTGCTCATCAAATATTTTATTGGAACAAGCTTTACATTATTTAATTGTGCTTCAACTCTTGCTAATTTTGCAGATAATGAGAAATCGCTTCGCTTGATATTTAAATCATTAATTTGTGTTCCTGTTTTTAACGATAGCGCTGTTTTACCAGAAATCATCTCCATATTTGAACTATTTTTACCAGCTTTTATTTCACTATTTGGTAATACAAATTTATCTTTTGCAAAAGTTATTCTATATTCTATATTTCTAGACTCGTCTTTTTGTCTTATTTCAGATAGATCACCAGATGGATTGTTGTATTTTATTCCATCAACTATTCTTGAATCCAAGAATATCTCAAATCTATCAATATGTTGTTCTTCAGATAAAATTTCATCAGCCACTTCTTTAATACATCTTATGTTTTCACATTCTTTAGCATCATTGTTAATTTGTTGAGCCAAATAAATAGTATAAGACTCTGCATCCTTTAAGCCATAGTTTGTGTAATAAAGAAAATCATCAGCTTTTGAAGTAAATTTAAAATTATAATCATTTTTGTATTGGAAATTGTATTCTGGATTATTAGAAACAAGACCAATCGTTTTATCAAATTGTTTATTTGTAATCATATATTTTTCAAAAGAAAGTTGATTTGTATCATCAAGTTTTAAAATAGGTTTAACAAATGACAGGATTAAATTTAAACCTAATTGATTGTTTTTCAAATTAATATCATCTAAAACCACTTCTTTTAGTTTGTCATTCAATCCAAAAATAAATGTTGCGCCTATCGTTTTTACAAATTCTTTATAGATCAATAATTTTGTTTGATTTATAGGGAAATTTTTAGTTGACATATGAACATTTATATTTATAGGTTGCCACACTTTAGTGCCAATATCTCCACCAAATTGAAGTCCAACAATATCTTGATCTGTTTGGAAAATATCTTCTAAAATAAGCTTGTCAACTTTGATAGATTTGCTTAAAAATGTTAAAAACTTTTCTTTATCTTTTACTGTTAATGTAAATTGGCTTTTTGAATTAAAATACCCTTCTTTACTAGCAACAACAAGCTCCATACCGTAAGTATCATACAATTTCTTTTTAGCTTCTACTTTTGGTTTTACAACAAATGTCGAAATAATAGCTGGCCATACAGCTACTACTGCAATGAAAATAATAATAAAGCCTACTAAAACCTTCTTCCTATTCATAGGTTTCCTTTTTTTGAATTTTATGTTTTTTAACTTCTTGTCTTTTTTCTATCTGTGGTTTTGTATCTTTGTGAAACTTCCTAGGTGGTCTAGAAGCATCCTCTGTTTTTTCTTTTTTAGCAAAAGATTCATTTTGGCCACCTGGCTTGTTTGTTCTAAAGTTTTTTCTATCTTTAGAATCTCTTCTGCCTCTATTTTCTTTATCATCCCTATGATCTCTTCCATCTCTGTTATCTTTTCTAAAATTTTGTCTATTTGGAACTAAATTCTTTAAATTTAACTTCAACGAATCTTCACAATATTGATTCACTAATATTCTGTGCTTTGTAGCATTCTCAATATCATAAAAAATCTCTGGCAGTTTATAAGAAAGCCAAAGATAAAGTGAAATCTTTTTCACTTCATCTTCGGCTTTTAAAAGATCTAGCTCTGTTTTTGCCAAAGTTTTAATATTAATACTAAGTCTATAATCACATGGCTTCTTACTGATTACAGCGTTTACATACGAAAAATAGGCATCTTTTAAAAGTGGAGATTTGGTATTTGTTGGTGCTTGAGCCAAAAGATACTTATCTTCAAGTTTTAAAGCAATTTTTCCATCAACTATTTGTGCTAATTCTATCATATTGCTTATATTTGTTGCCACAAATGGACCAGTAAATTTCATATTTTTAGAAAAAAAGTACAAAATCTTTGTTAAATCTTTAGTTCCTAAGTGTGAAGCAAAAGCTGAAATTTGCTCCAAAGTAGCTTTTACCTTAAAGGGTGGCTTTATCGTTCTTAATGGAGAATGAAACATCTCATCAATATGCTTTAAGACATTTTTGTTGGTTGCGCCAACATATCCTACTTCATGATGACCATATCTTCCTGCACGACCACTTATCTGAATAACTTCATTTGGAGTGAGCTTCCTACTACTAACACCATCAAACTTCGTATCAGTTGTAAAAAGGATAATTTTAATTGGTAAATTTAATCCCATAGCAATAGCATCAGTTGCTATAAGAATATCAGTTTGTCCATCTCTAAATCTTTTGGCTTCTTCTTTTCTAACTTCTGGACTCAGATTTCCATACAGTACTGAAACTTTGAAGTACTTTGAAAGTTTTGATTTCATATCCAAAACATCTCTTCTACTAAAAGCTATCAAAGCTGTACCTTTTGACAACTCTCTAAATGGTATTGGCTGAGCTAGAACTTCCAAAGGATTTATTCTTTTAAATTTTACAACTTCAAGTTCTTCGCCTAAATATTCAGCAATTTGCTTCAAAGCATCAAGGGCATTAACACTTCCTGTCATAATAACTTTACTAGCAGGACTACCCAAAATAGCATTTACCCAGGCCCATCCTCTGTCACTATCTTCAAGCATTTGAATCTCATCAATAACACAAACATCTGTTTGTAACTCAAAATTTATCATTTCAATAGTGCTACAAATGTGTGTTGAATCCTCATTAAATATCTCTTCCTCACCAGTTATTAGGCTTGAATTAATATTGTTCTCTTTTAAAAATTCATAATTTTCAAGTGCAAGTAATCTTAGCGGTGCTAAATATATTCCACAATCGGCTTTAATAAGCTCTTGCATTGCGCTATATGTTTTACCACTATTAGTAGGACCTACGAAAAAATATAGTTTTCGTTTCATACTTCTTGCAGTTGGAAAAGTCATTTTTAAATCACAATTTAGTATCTGATTTAGTTGTTCTTTGAAGCTTGATTTCATTCTGGAATATTACCAAAAAAAATCGCTTTTTGATACATATTTTTACGATATTTTTAACTTATATTTAGCTTAATAAATATGTATCTAAAAGATTAACAAATCCCGTATTTAAGCCATTTCTTCTCTTGTATAGTGATTAACGTTTAAGCTTTAATTAATTAATATTTCTATATTATCTCACAAATTATTTAAAAATTATAAAATTTAGGGGAAAAATGTGTTTGATTTATTAACGAGTTCATTCAAATCTGTTATTGGAAAAATAAGATATCAAGATGATGGAAAAGCTTTATCAAATGCAATTGGAGAACTAAAAAAATCATTTTTAAAATATGATGTTCATCACAAAACAACGAAAGAGTTGTTGGAAAAAATTGAACTCAAAACAAAACAAAATGGTATTGGTCAAGATAGTTTCTTAAAAGCTTTACGAGAAAGCCTATCTGAGATTTTAGTTGTAAAAGGAAATCAAGGTTTCGTTTACAGCTCAAATTCACCACTTACAACTATTTTAATGACAGGTCTTCAAGGTAGTGGAAAAACTACTACAACTGGAAAATTGGCAAATTATTTAAAACAAAGAAATAAAAAAGTTTTAATTGCGGCAGCCGATTTACAAAGACTTGCAGCAGTTGAACAATTAAAACAAATTGGTGCTCAAATTGATGTTGAGGTTTTCTTTGATGATAATGAAACTGATCCGGTAAAAATTGTACAAAAAGCAAAACAAAAAGCAATTGATGGGCTTTATGATGTTCTTTTAGTTGATACAGCTGGACGACTTGCAATCGATGAAGACCTAATGAATCAATTAAAAAATATCAAGGATGCAATAAATCCAAGTGAAATTTTTTATGTAGCTGATTCGATGACTGGTCATGATGCTACAAAAACTGCCATCACATTTCAAGAAAAAATTGGAATTGATGGTGTAATTCTTACAAAATTTGATGGTGATACAAAAGGTGGTGTTGCGATATCACTATCACACCAAACAAAAGTTCCATTAAGATTTGTAGGTGTTGGTGAAAAAATGGAAAATCTGGAAGTATTTATTCCAGATAGAATCGTTTCAAGACTTATGGGTGCTGGTGATATTGAAGGACTTGCAGAAAAAACATCACTTTTAATTGATGACAAAAAAGCTAAAGAAGTTACTAAAAAAATCAAAAAGGGTGAATTTAACTTTAATGATTTTCTTGAGCAACTTGAGATGATAAAAAAACTTGGAAGTATGAAATCAATCATAGGAATGATTCCAGGTATGGGTGGAATGGCTGGACAACTAAAAGATATGGACTTCGATAATTCAGTTGAATTAAAAAGGATAAAGGCACTGATAGGTTCAATGACTCAAAAAGAAAGAGAAAATCCTGACTTACTTAACATAAGCAGAAAAAAGAGACTTTCAACAGGTTCTGGACTTAGCGAAATTCAAGTAAATAAAATATTGAAACAATTCCATAATGCATCTAAAATGGCTAAGAAAATGTCAAGCAAAGGTGGAATGAAAGATATGCAAAGAATGATGGCTCAAATGAACAGTAGTCAGGCGCAGATTCCAAGATAATACAATTTGAGTGTTAAGTGCTAAGGTGAATTTTTTCTCTTTAGCACTTAACACAATGAAACAACTGCTTCATTGCAGGGGCTTCATCAAAGTTAACAAAACAAAAAACAAAAGGACAAACAATGACAGTTATTAGACTTACAAGAATGGGAAGAAACAAAAAACCTTTTTACAGAATGGTAGTTACAGATAGTAGAAAAAGAAGAGATAGTGGTTGGATCGAATCAATTGGATATTTTAATCCAATCGTTGAGCCAAAAGTATTAAAATTTGACCAAGAAAGATTAGATTATTGGTTAAGTGTTGGTGCTAAAATGAGCGAAAAAGTTGCAAAACTTACAGCTACAAAATAGTTGTTATCATGGTTGTGGATTTTATAAAATCATATAGTCAACTTATAGTCTCTCATCCTGAATCTATTGATGTTTCAGTTGAAGAGATTGGTGATAATTTTTACGAGATCTTTATCTATTGTGATGAGGAAGACTTAGGAAAACTTATTGGAAAAAGTGGAAATATGATTAATGCTTTAAAAACTATTATAAATGGTTGCAAAGCAAAAGATGGTAAATCTTATAAAATTCAAGTATTAAAAGCTTAGAAATAAGCTTATAGAAATTCATATGAAATCAAAATTATTTGATTATTGTATGAACTTTTAAAATGGAGGGGCTAAGAAATTAGCCTTTTTTTATGGAAAAAATTTATGTTGCAAAATTGGGTAAAAGTGTTGGATTAAAAGGTCAAATGAGAGTATATATAGACTCTGATTTTCCGGAACAATTCAAAAAAGGTGTAAGTTTTACAACAAACAAAAACAAAACTCTAACGATAGAAACAATCAATCAAGCATACGATACTGTTAAATTTGTAGGTATTGACACAATTGAAGATACTAAAATATTTATCAATTCATTATTATTTGCATCTCCAGAAACTACTTTACAAAATTGTAAATTAAAAGATAAGCAATACTTTTGGTTTGATATTGAAGGATGCAGTATAGTTGAAAATGGTATTGCTCTTGGAATTGTTACAGAAGTTAGTAGATTTCCAACTGATGATTATATGTACATCGATACAGATGCGGAATTGTTAAAAAAAGATGTAAAAACTGCAAAAAATTTCTTACTTCCTTATAATGACAATTATGTTCTGAGTGTCGATATAAGCAAAAAAATTATTGAAGTTAAAAATGGTTTAGAGATTTTAGCAGCAAGCTAAAGTCTCTCATGTATAAATTGTTTATTTTAAATAAACTCTATACAATCTGCCTTTTATTTTATTCGTTTCAAGTCCATCTCGAACTCTTTTCGCTATTTTTGGGTCAAGTGCAACATATGAACAATTATCTTTAATATCAATCTTTCCTATTTGATTTTTATCAAAACCTAATCCAGCAGTTAATGCTCCTAAAATATCACCACGACTTAATTTTTGTTTCTTTCCACCATTTATAAAGATAGTTTTAAAAAGTGGAGTATCATCATATTGTGTTGACTCTTTAAAATCTACGTTTTCAAGTGTATTGTGAGTATCATATGTAAGATCTTCAAAAATACTGATATCACTATTTTCTACAAATGAAACAGCATGTCCAGTTTTCCCAGCTCTTGCTGTTCGACCTATTCTGTGCGTGTAAACTTCCAAATCTTTAGGTAGACTATAATTTAAAACTAGCTCAACATCATCAATGTCAAGACCTCTTGAAGCAACATCAGTTGCGATTAGTATTTTATAGCTCTTATTTGAGAACAAAGTAATTGTTTCATCCCTATCTTTTTGCTCCAAATCACTATGTAAAACTAAAGCAAAAATGTCATATTTTTCTAATTCGATAGCTAAATTATCACAATCTATTTTCATATTACAAAATATAATTGCGGAATTTGGCTGATAAAAATCTAGTATTTTTAAAAGATTTTCTTTTTTATGTTCAATATCACTTTTGTAAAATACTTGAGATATTTTTTCTTCCTCATGAACAGACTGAGCCTCAACAATAACTGGATTTATCATAATATTTCTAGATAATTTCTCAATATTTGGTGGATACGTTGCTGAAAAAAGCATAGTTTGTCTTTCTTTTGGAAGATAATCAATAATTAAATTAATATCTTCGAAGAATCCCATATCAAGCATTCTATCAGCTTCATCAAGCACCAAAGTATTTATCTGGTTTGGACTAAAGTTATCTTCTTTTAAATGCTTCAATATTCTTCCAGGAGTACCTACGATAATGTGTGCTCTATGACTTAATGAGTGCACCTGAGGTCCATAAGGAACACCGCCACAGAGTGTAAGAATTTTAATATTGTGTTTGAATTTTGCTAATAATTTTAACTCATCACTGATTTGGTTTGCCAACTCTCTTGTTGGTGCCAAAATAATAGTTTGTATAGCAAAATTTGCTGTATTTAATTTGTTTAAAATTGGTATTCCAAAAGCTAAAGTTTTTCCACTTCCAGTTTTAGCCTTAGCTATCATGTCATTTCCAAGAAGAGTAGAGGGAAGTGTTTTTGCTTGAATTTCAGTCATCGAAAGAAATCCAAATTTTAAAATAGTCGATAAAAGATCTGGATTTATATTTGTTAATGTTTCAAAATTATTATTCAATAGTTGACTCTATTTTTCCTGCAATTACAGATATACCACCAGAGACTTTCTCTCCAATTTTTATTTTTAATTCATATGTTTTTGGTAGTTCCAAAATTATTGTTCCTTGTATGAATATACCTATATTTTCTCTTGTGTGTACATTGGTCAAAAAACTATTAAGCACAACTCTAGTCGCACAAACACCACTAATTGCGGTTAATTTAGTTATTTCATTCGAATCATCTATAAATGACAAAATTGCTTTATTGTTTAAAAATTTACTTTTAAATGTCCAGCTTGAAAGATTGATTCCATTTGTAAAGTCAATAATTTCCATCTTACTTTTTATTGGGGCTCGTAAGATATGATTATCAAGCAAACTAACATCAATGTAAACTTTAGTAGTATCATCGAAATGGTCAATTCCAGCAATTTTTCCATCAATTGGAGAGTATATAGTGTTATCCAAATTTAAAGGATTGTTAGTTATTGAAAGATTATTTCTGTAAATCCATAGCAAAGCTATAGCTGCAAGAAATGCTAGCTTTGCAAAAAGGATGAAACCTAAAAAAAGAAATCCAAGAGCTATCAATAAAGCCTTAGCTATATTTAAATATCCCTCTTTTAAAATAAATTGTTTATAGTTATTCCATTGCATCTTGATGTAAATCTCCCCCTTCGTAAATGGTTTTTCCACTAGCTTTTATAATTTCTTGTACTCTAGCGCCAGAAATAACTTCTATTTCAAGCAATTCATGTGTCATAACTTCCACTGCTTCTTTATATTCAGTAAGTGTTGCAACTACATGTTGATATCGTTCATTTAGCGTATTTTTGATGTGATCATCAAGATTCTCAGCCAACTTATCACTATAATCTTTACTTGTTTGACCACCGCCTAGAAATTGATTTGACTGTCTTGAAAGTACCATTAGACCAGCAACTTCACTCATTCCATAAACACTAGCCATTGCTTTAATAATTTCAGTAGCCCTTTCCAAATCATTTCCTGCACCTGTACTTATTTCACCAATAAATACTTGCTCTGCAGCACGACCACCTAAAAGAACGTCAACTTCAGCTATTAACTCATGCTTTTGCATAAGATATTTATTTTCTTGAGGAGTATTCAAAGTGTATCCTAGTGCAGCCAATCCTCTTGGCACAATTGATACTTTATTTACTTTTTTAGCACCTTTAGTAACTTCTGCCATAACAGCATGTCCTGACTCATGATAAGCAACAATTTCTCTTTCTTTTGGAGATATTCGTCTACTTTTTTTCTCAAGTCCGGCAATTTGTCTCTCAACGGCTTCTTTGAAATTAGCAGGTTCAACTTCAAGTTTGTTTGCGCGACCAGCCAAAAGTGCAGCTTCATTTATGATATTAGCCAAATCAGCTCCAGCCAAACCAGCCGTCATAACAGCAATCTCTCTTAAATCAACACCTTTTGCAACTTTAACGCCTTTGATATGAACATTAAGAATCTCAATTCTTCCTTCTAAATCTGGCTTATCAACTAAAACTTGTCTATCAAATCTTCCTGGTCTTAGAAGTGCTGGATCTAAAATTTCTGGTCTATTTGTTGCTGCAAGAACTATTACAGGAGCACCAGCACTATTGAATCCGTCCATTTCTGCTAATAATTGATTTAGGGTTTGCTCTCTCTCGTCATTACCGCCAATTCCGCCACTAGCTCTGCTTTTTCCAATAGCGTCAATCTCATCAATAAAAATAATAGCCGGTGCAACTTTTTTTGCTTGCTCAAATAAATCTCTTACACGACTAGCTCCAACACCAACGAACATCTCAATAAAGCTTGAACCTGTTACACTCAAAAATTCAACATCTGCTTCACCTGCAACTGCTTTTGCTACTAGAGTTTTTCCAGTTCCTGGAGGTCCAACTAGCAATACACCTTTTGGAATTTGAGCTCCAAGACTTACATAACGATCAGGATTTTTTAGAAAGTCTACTATCTCTTTAACTTCTTCTTTTGCTTCTTTGTTTCCAGCCATATCCTCAAATTTTACATTTGGTTTCTCGCTGTTTATCATTTTCTTACTTCCACCCATTCCAAGGATTCCACCACCCATAGACTTAGCCATTCTTTTTGCCAAAAATGACCATATCAAGAAAAAGATTAGTATTGGTAAAACCCAACCGAATAACATATCACTAATTAAATTTTCTTCACTAAAAGCTCCATAAGCAATCTTTTTTTCTTCAAGTGTTTTAACTAGAGTTTCATCTGGTACAACTCTTTGAACTTTATAGCTAATTTGCTCGCCATTTGTAACTTTGCCTTTTGCTTTAATTGTTGTTTGACCAATACCAACGTACTCGATAGAACCATTATTGATCAATGTTTTTAAATCAGAATATGAGACTGTTTTTGTTTGCTGACCATATACTGAGCCGTTTGAATTCGCATTCATATCATCTTGCGGAAATAGTGTTTTAAAAGCCATGATTGAAACAATTGAAAACACAACGAACATTAAAATTGGATTATTAAAAAATCCATTGTTGTTATTACCATTGTTATTGTTATTATTGTTGTTATTTTGACTATTATTGCTATTCTGATTACTCATTAATTTTTCCTTCTTAAAACAAATGTTCGCCATTCATTTTTTGCTATTCTTTCTAAAATCTCAAACTCTTCAAATTTTTTAAGTACTTTATCTTCATAGTTTTCAAGTATTCCTGAAAGTATTAAAATGCCATCATCTTTTAAAACTTTTTTTAAGTCTTTATTTATCATTATTAAAACATCCGCAACAATATTTGCTACAACAAAATCATATTTTTCTTTAGACAATACAGCACTTCCCGTCCAAACATTTTTTGGGGTAACTCCATTTGATACAAAGTTAATAACAGCATTTTCTGTAGCTTGTGGATCTGTGTCACAAATATCACAAACAGCTCCAAGTTTAGAAGCTGCTATTGAAAGAATTCCACTTCCAGCTCCAACATCTATCAGGCTATTCCCATTTTCCACGTAAGTACTAATAGCATCAAGGCAACTACTTGTAGTTTCATGATGTCCGCTTCCAAAAGCCAATGCAGGATCAATCAAAATATTTAACTTATCTTCTTTTGGCTCATACCAACTTGGATGAATATAGAATTTTCCACAAACAACTGGTTCAATACTATCTTTGTATTTTTGAATCCAATTTTCATTTTCAATTTTTTCAAGTGTTGTTGTGCATGATATTTCTTTATCAAGAGAGTTTTGTAACTCTTGCGTAAAGTAAACAACACCAGCCTCAACCTCATCAAGCTCATCTTCGCTTCTAATAATTATTGTCTCATCAAGCTCTTCCAAAGCATCTTCAGTTAGGCTCATAATCAAATCTAAATACAATTCATAATATTTATTTGGTGTAATTTTTAATTCATAGTAATATTCGTTCAAATTTTATCCTTAATTTTGTTTTACAAAATGGTTAAGATTATAGCAAAATAAGACTTATTGACGGCTATTTTAGTTTGGATTTGATAGAAAAACAAAACTAGTTTTGTTTTAAAACTGTATCAATATCTAATAGGATTTGTTTTTTAAGTTCTACAAGATCATCGTATTTTTTATTATCTCGAATCTTATCGGTAAATTCAATTATGATTGGGGAATGTATTTCATTTAAAGTTTTATTTATTAAGTGTGTTTCAATAGCAAAGTGGCCATCTGTTGAAAGTCTATTTCCAATAAATGTAACACTTAAATATTTTACATTATCTACAATAGTAAATGATGAATAAATGCCTTCTTTTGGAGTCAAAAAGTCATTACATCTAACATTGATTGTTGGTACAAACTGTTTCTTTCCAAGACCTTGGCCATCAATGTGATGTCCAGAAATTTCGTAATTACGACCCAATAATTGATTTGCTTTTTTAATATCTCCGCACAATAATAGCTCTCTAATGACTCTAGAGTGAACTGCAATGTCCTCATAAAAGAATTCATCAACAATCTCTATTTCGCCATCAAAAAGTGATTTCAAATCACCAATAGATCCACTAGCATTTGAGCCAAATTTAAAATCAAATCCAATAATTATTTTGCTTAATTTTGGATATTCTTCTTTTAGAAGCTCTACAAATTCTTTTGGTGATAAATGTTTGATATTCTCTAAAGAATAATAATAAAATGGAAAGTTTGCATATTTTTCACGATGATTTTCAGGAGTAAGATTTGCATATCCGGTCTCAATTACTAAAATTGAGCCATTAGTATCAAGTCTACTAAAAAGTTCCTGATGGGCTAAATGCATCCCATCAAAACCACCGATTGCAATACTTGTAATACTACTTTTTAAAGTAAAACAACTCTTCAATATTTCCCTCTTTACCAGCTACTTTACTTTCATTTGAGTGTATAAAGTTCCATCCCAAAATAAATGCTTCACTTATAAATCGATCTCGAACAACTCTTATTGCAAGATTGTCTTGAACCACCCCATGACTATTTCTTTTAACGCTTTGGCCAACTTCATATTGTGGTTTAAAAAGGATAATAATATCTTTTCTTGCGAGTCTATCAATATCTTTAAGAATGTTTAAAATACTTATAAAAGAGACATCACAAGTAACAACATCATA
>CAIJNA010000165.1 GCA_903821805.1 uncultured Campylobacterota bacterium
CGCCACTAAATCTCTAAAACAATATTTTCTTAATTTTAACAAATCCAAAACAAGAAAAAATACTACAAAATAATAAAAATTATTTCACATAAAGCACATTTAAAAAATGAATTTGCTATTATAAATTCTAATAAAAGGAATACAATGAAATACACCACAAAAGCATTACATGCAAAATATCCAAAACAAGATTCACATAATGCATTGCGAATGCCAATTTATCAAAATGCTGCTTTTGAATTTGAAAGTGCAGAAGCATTAGAAGATGTATTTTGCGGTAGAAAAACTGGTCATGCTTATAGTCGCGCTTCAAATCCAACAATTGAAGAATTTGAAAATAAAGTCAAATTTATAACATCAGCAAATGGAGTAATTGCAACATCAAGTGGAATGTCAGCGATAACGAATACATTGTTCGCTCTTTTAAAAGCTGGAGATAGTGTTGTTACAACAAATAAATTATTTGGACATACATTATCATTTTTTCAGACTACAATGGTTGATTTTGGAATTACGGTGCATTATGTTGATATTTGTGATTCAAATAGTATAGAAGATGTAATAGATGATACAACTAAAGTTATTTTTTTTGAAACAATAAGTAATCCAGAACTAGTTATTCCAGACATTGGTCTTTTAAGTAGCATAGCAAGGAAACACAATCTACTTTTGGTTTGTGACTCAACTATGACTCCATTTTATCTTTTTGATTCAAAGAAGTACGACATTAATATTGATATTTTATCTGCTACAAAATATATTTCAGGTGGCGGAACTACTATTGGTGGTTTGATTATTGATAATGGAAATTTTGACTGGACAACATATCAAAATCTGAAGAAATTTTCAGATGGATTTGGCTCTAATGCTTTTGTTGCAAAACTAAAAAAACAAACTTTTAGAAATATAGGTGCATGTTTGAGCGCTCAAAGTGCCTACATGCTTTCCCTTGGACTTGAGACTTTGGCTTTGCGAGCTGATCGAACTGGCGAAAACATAAAAGCTTTAGCATCTTTTTTATCAAATCATGAAAAAATAAAAAGTGTTAACTATCCAATGCTTGATGGCAACAAGTTTCAAAAACTATCAAATGAATATTTTTTATTTCCTGGTAGTGTTTTAACTTTTGATGTTGCAAATAAATCTGAGGCATACAAATTTATGAATAGTTTAAAGTTGATTCGAAGAAGCACGAATATTCAAGACAATAAAAGTTTAATTATCGCTCCATACCATACTATTTATGCTGAATATTCAGTGTTGGAGAAAGAGAGTTTTGGTCTTCGTGAAGGGACACTTAGATTATCTGTTGGTATAGAAGATATTGAGGATTTAATAAGTGACATTTCATCTGCTTTAGATGAAATTTAATGCTATTGATTTCTAGCCAAATATTTAGGCTAGAAAAACTATTATTTATTAGTCGTTTTCGGCTGGAGCCGTTTTGTATCCTAGTCTGATTGATTCCTCTTCTATTTTGTTTTGAAGAAGATCAATTCTCCATTTATGTCTAAGAGCAAATTTTTCAATTTCAACTTCTTTTTCTTCTTCTGTACAGAAAGTATGTATTCTTTTCATGAACAACTTAGGAATCTGAATCGCAATAAGTTGAAAATAATTTTCTTTGCAACTTCTTGAACAAAACGCTTTACTCATAGCTATTTTTTTCTTGCAAAATGGACAATGTGACATGTGTTACCTTTTTATTTCTGTCTTATGAGGGAAATCTTATAATATTCCGCATCTGTTACATCAGATACATAATCAAGGTCTTTTTCGTGGAGGGCGATAATATGTATATAAAATTGATTTTGATATAACCAACCAAAGCTTGAATCTTCAATCTCACCAGATGCATACATCTCTGATAGTTGGTATTTCGTGACAATTATCTCTTCCATTTTGTTTCCCAATTTAGAACTCGTTTTAAATTTGGCGAATTTTAGCTTAAAAAAAGATTTTTGTCAAAGTTTAAAATCTTTTTATAACATCAACAAATATTTCTTTAAGGTTTTCAACTTCATTTAATGTTGTATTTTCATCAATTCCATGTATAGTATTGTTTAAAACACCGAATTCTACGGTTTCTATACCAAAAGCACTCAATAGTCTTGCATCACTTGTTCCGCCAGCTGTACTATGTTTTGTATTTACATTGATTACATTTTTTATAGATGATGTAATTAAAGTAACTATTTGACTTTCTTTATTTGTAACAAAAGGATAAGAGCCTTGTGTTAATTTTAAAGAAAAGTCAAAATTCTTAAACATACTGTTAATAAATTTTTCAACATCTTCTTTTGTGGTTTTTGTAGAATTTCTTACATTAAACATAAGATTTAATTTATCTGGAGTTACATTTGTTACTTGTATACCAGATCTTATGTCAGTAACTACAA
>CAIJNA010000166.1 GCA_903821805.1 uncultured Campylobacterota bacterium
GGTACACAAATATTTTTAGTCGAAGAATATCAGCCATCGAAACAAGCAACAATAGAGGAATCAAAACAATTTATTGTAAATGCAATAAGACAAAAAGCCTTAACTACTGAGATAGATAAAATACTTCAAGGAAAATAACTATTTTGTCTAAAATCTTTGCCTTTTGGTCATATTTGATATAAATCTAAAAGGCAAGTTCTTCCATTTAACTAATAATCAAATATATATTTTAGGCTGAGCATTAGCTTAAAAATGAATATTGCTGATTCTTGATACATTAAATCACTTGCAATCAAGTCTTTATATACTAAACTGCCAGACAATAAAAGGCACAACCTCATGAATCAAAACTTAAAATCACTTCTTCCGGACAGACCGTCAGTATTAAATATAGAACCAAAATACACAAGTTTTAATAGTAAGATAGACACTAATAGAGCCGTTGAGCTTCTTTTGTCTGGACAATATGTATTGATTGAAGAATACTATAGTAATGGATTAGAGGTTTTGTTGGAGCTAAAAAGAAATCTTCTTTTTAGCTTTTCTGAAAAAAGTTTCCAAGGGCAAAGAGATTATCGTAGTGCATTTAGGGAAGCATCGCATAAATTGTTACTTAAAGTCAATAACAATAAGCTCATTGTTAAAAAATCCCCAGAGATTGGTTGGCTTGAGGTGTTGTATCCTGATGTTTCTGAATTTTACATATCTTTTCCAGAAATTCAGGGTATGAACAGCGCATGGCAATGGTATCAAAAAGGAATTGAAGTTAAAACTTTAGGGATAATGCTTCATCCATTTTATGGAACATATTTTCCTACAAGATTTGATCATTTGAAACTCTTTGATCAATGGTTGAAAAAGTATGACGGATTAAAAGATAAAGCGATTGAAATTGGAGTAGGAAGTGGTATTCTATCATTTCAGCTGATTCAAAATGGTTTTACAGATATTTTTGCAACAGATACAAATAAAAATGCAATCATTGGCGTAGAGAAAGAAAGTAAGAGATTGGGTTATGAAAGTAATATAACACTTAGTAATGGCGATTTATTTAGTGATTGCGACATTAAAGCCAATTTGATTGTTTTCAATCCGCCTTGGCTACTTGCAAAACACAAGCTTGAAGAGGGTCTTGATAAGGCTATTTATTATGAAGCTGACTTGTTTCCAAGATTTTTTGAGCAAGCCGCAAAGCATCTTGAGGTAAATGGAAAGATAGTATTGATATTTTCAAATCTTGCACAAGTTATCGAGACAGAAAGTATTCATCCGATTATTGAAGAATTGAAACAAAATAATCGTTTTAGAAAAGAATTGCACTTAAGAAGAGATGTTGTAGCGTCCTCTAAAAAAACTAAAAGAACAGATGCTAGAGAAAATGAAAAAGTTGAATTGTGGGTTTTGTCTCTAAAAGAATAGCAGAAGATTTATGTTTGAATTTTTGGTGCGATCGGCGAGAGTTGAACTCGCACACCCGTAGGGCACTACCACCTCAAGGTAGCGTGTCTACCATTCCACCACGATCGCATTGTTAAAAAGAAAATGGGATTCAAGCCTTAAAAGCAAGGCTCAAATCCCAGGTATTTTTAGATTATCCTAAAAATGGATTTGCATATAATGCAATAAGAGCAATTACAAGTGTATAGATAACTTGAGCTTCAATCATCGCTAACGCGATAAACATTGTAGTCATAAGTTTTCCACCCATACCTGGGTTTCTTGCAGTTCCAGCAATAGTTGCAGCAGCAGTGTTACCCATACCGATAGCACCACCCATAGCAGCGATACCAAGACCTACACCTGCAGCAAGTACAGAGTATGCTTGAATCATAGATGTTCCAGCTTCTTCAGAAGCGAAAGCAGCAGTTGCGAATGCAAGTACTAAAAATAAAACTTTTTTCATTGTGAATCCTTTAATTTGTTTGTTAAACGGTTTGTTCGGCTGGCGTAACTAAAGAAATAATATTAATACTACTCTAAAGCCATAAACACATAAATGTATTTATGTTCCTACTTAAATCTTTTAATCGGCATAATAATACGATATTTTTTATTAAATTTTTGTTAAACAACACTTATTTGTAAGCCTTAAAGGAGAAAATTCGGTAATTTTATCAGCAAGAAATAAAATAAAAATTTAGTAAATCTAAATAAGACTAATTTTATCTTCTTTCGGATAAACTTCAAAAAATCAAAATTACACACGACTTTTTGAAAGTCTTGGGAATAGAATATGAAACAATTTTTTTTGCAAATATTCCTCTAGGTAATATGAAAAAATATAATTAAGGATAAACGATGGAAGTATATTTAGATAATAATTCAACAGCTCCGATTGATCCAAAAGTAAAAGATATTCTTTGCAAAACAGCTGATATATTCGGAAATGCAAATGTTATTTACAAGCAAGGGATAGAGACCAGAGCTGAATTAAACAAAGCTTACGATGTAATTTATGAGAGTTTGAATGCAAGTGATGATGATGATATCGTGTTTACATCTTCGACTACAGAAGGTAATAATGCAGTTATTAAAACTTTTTTGGATGCTTTCTTAAAAGGAAGTGGTAAAAATCATATTATTTCTTGTGTAGCTGAACATTCAAGTATTAAGTCACCACTTGCTTATTGTAAAACTTTTGGAATGGAAGTAACATATTTGGGTACAGATGTAAATGGACTTGTTAGTATTGATGAATTAAAAGCAGCTATTAGACCTACTACAGCACTTATTACAATCTTAACAGCATCAAATGAAACAGGTGCAATTCAGCCAATTAAAGAGATGGCAACAATAGCAAGAGGAGCTGGGGTTCCTTTTCATACAGATGGAGCACAAGCAATTGGTAAAATCAATGTAGATTTACAAGATATGGGTGTTGATTATTTCACATGGTCTGCTCATAAATTCCATGGCCCAAAAGGTATAGGAGGTCTTTTCATTAAAGCTAAAGCTCCTTTTGTTCCTCTTGTGCATGGAAGTAAAAATGTAATGGGTGGTAAAAGAGCTGGAAGTATTTTCAATAACGGAATTTTTGCTATGGCAAAAGCTATCGAAATAGCAAATTCTGAGATGAATGTCGCGTATATAAAAAATCATATTGGACAACTTAGGGACAAGTTGGAAAAGGCAATTCTAGCTATACCTGATACAAAATCATATATCCCAAAAGAACATAGACTAAACAATCTTGTTGTTGCATCTTTTAGAGGTATAGAGGGTGAAGCTATGCTTTGGGATATGAATAAAAATGGAATTTATATTTCAACTGGAAGTAGTTGTAGTAGTGAAAGCCTTGAGGCGAGTGCAGTTGTAGAGGCACTTGGCGAAAAAGTTGAGATCGCAAATGCGACTGTAATGTTTGCACTTAGTAGATTTACAACTCATGAAGAGATAGACTATGTAATAGAAAAATTATCAAGTATAGTAACTAGACTTAGAGCAATTTCGATGACTTATGCTACTCAGCAAGCATTCAGCGTACATGAACGAGAAGAATAAAATAAATATAAGAACAAAATAAGGAGAATATTATGGCAAGAAGTGATTTAGTAAGCGGAAATGTTTGGGAACAATATAGTAAAAAAGTTCAATCTAGAATGGATAATCCAAGAGCAATGGGCGAACTTACAGAAGAAGATGCAACAAGATTAGGCGGAAAACTTATTGTTGCAGATTTTGGAGCAGAAAGCTGTGGAGATGCAGTTAGACTTTTTTGGGTTGTAGATACTGCAACTGATAAAATTATTGATAGTAAATTCAAATCTTTTGGTTGTGGAACTGCTATTGCTTCAAGTGATGCTATGGCTGAACTTTGTATTGGCAAAACGGTTGATGAAGCAATTCATATTACAAATACAGAAGTTGAACTTTTTTTAAGAGATGATGATGGTACTCCAGCAGTTCCGCCTCAAAAAATGCATTGCAGCGTTATGGCTTACGATGTTATTATTGAAGCGGCAGCACAATACAAAGGTGTTGAGAGAAGTACTTTACAAAATCAAGATATTATTTGTGAATGTGCTCGAGCTACAAAAGCAGATATTATTAGTGCGATTAAAACTTATGATTTAAAAACATTAGATGAAATAGGCGCAAAAACAAAAGCTGGAACTTACTGTAAATCATGTAGAGAACCAGGTGGACATGAGGAGCGAGAAGTTTATCTTATTGATATTTTAAATGAAGTTAGAGAAGAGATGATGCAGACAAGTCTACATGAAGCTGCAAATACAACTGCAACTGGTGAAAATGCATTTGATAAAATGACAATTGTTCAAAGAATTAAAGCTGTTGATGCTGTAATTGATGAATTTATTCGACCTATGCTTATTATGGATGGTGGAAATATGGAAATCATTGATATTAAAGAAAATTTACCTTACTACGATATTTATATTAGATATTTGGGTGCTTGTGGAAGTTGTGCAAGTGGAAGTACTGGTACTCTTTACGCTATAGAGTCAACACTAAAACATAAAGTTGACGAGAATATTAGAGTTTTACCTGTATAAGTAAAACTCTAAAAGTATTAAAAAAGCCTCTGGATTTGTTTCCAGAGGCTTTTTTTAAGTCTTATTTATATTTAAATAAGACTATGTGGTTTTTTGGTAAATTATTTTTGTATAGACTGAAGAGCTAATACAACTTCGTCAATATTCGATAAAGGAATATGAACTTTCCATTCAATATCAGAGCCATTTAAAGATATAGCTATGCTAGCTACAGTTGGAGTATCTTTTCCATAAGGCTCGTTGATTGTAGTAACGCTTATAAAGCCTTTTTTGCTATTTGCTAATGGAATTGTTTTTGTTTCGTTTGTCATCATTGACTCCTTTATTGGTTTGATAAAATCTTATCTATTATTTGTTTAACGCCATCTTTTTTTATCATTTTAATTAATTTACTACTGATTTCTTCTAGGTTGGTATTTAACATTTCTTCAACAATTTTATCGCCATTATCTAATTCATTTTGCATTTTTAAAATACATAATTTTTCATCTTGTAAAAATTTCGCATTAAAATATTGATGATTTGAACTCGCATGAGGATATGGGATAAATAAAGTTGGAATACCAAGTGCGCAAAGTTCCCACAATGAACTTGCACCACTTCTGCTTACTGCAAAATCTGCTTTAGTCATATGTTCCAAAATCTCTTTGTCAAAGTCAAAAACAACTGCATCTATATTGTTTGCATGGTAAAATTCTTGGCATTTTTGAAGGTCATTTTTGCCTGTTTGATGAATAATACTTATATTTCGTTCTTTTAATTTTAAAGCTATTTTCATTGCAAAATTATTAATCGCTGTTGCACCCTGAGATCCACCTAAAAATATCACAGTTTTGATCTCTTGTCTTATTCTTGCAGCATCAAAAAACTTATGATTTATAGGGTAATCTTTGATTGATGAATTTAAATCATACGAGCTAAATACTTCTTTTGCATATTTTGAAGTTACTTTATTGAGATTTCCCATTACTGAATTTTGTTCATGAATATATAGCTCAGTACCACTAATTATTGCCCCAAAAGAAGCGCTTGCTGCGCTAAATCCACCAACACTTATTACTTTTTTTACACCATATTCTTTGAAAATCTTTTTACAAAAAAAAGCAAATTTTACGATAGCAAATAATGATGCAAATTTACCAATAATATTTTGATTCACAACTCCTTTTGTGCCTAGAAAATAAGTTCTTTCTATTTTTTCATAGTGTTCAAACCAAGATTTATCTGCTCCTTTTGTTGAGCCAACAAAGATAACTTTGTAGCCTCTGTCGTAAAGTTCGTCAATTAAACTTCTTGCAACAGATAAATGACCCCCGGTTCCACCCCCAGTTACAACTACATACTCATCTTTTTTTTGTTTTGTTTTATTGTTTTTCATGTCTCTCCCATATACATTCTTCATCTAGAGTTGGTCTATTTTGTAGTACATCAAATGGCGCATAATCCTCTTTGTATCCCATACTGTAGTGGTCTTTAATCCAATATCCCAAAAACATATATGGAATATTGGCTCGCATCGCCATATTTAATTGTATTAAAATTGAAAATTTACCCAGAGATCTATCTTGATAGTCATGGTCATAATAACAATAAACAGCTGATATACCATTTTCTAACACATCACTAAGGGCAACACAAATTAATTTATCATCCAAAAAATACAAAATTTCTTTTCCGTAAGTACTTGCACCATCAACATATGAAGCTTGATAATCTTTGGGTGTTATTTTATTTTCATTCCAATCTTTTTTATCACTCATGTGTGCATGATATTTGTTAAAAAGTTCAAGATGCTCAAAGCTTATGGATGGTTTTTGTATATAGACTTTAATATCTTTATTTTTTTTAAATAACCTTTTGTGCGAAGCTGTAAATTTAAATTCTTTTACATTTATTCTGATTGTTTTACACTCATTGCAAGTTTTACATTCTGGGGTAAAATGAACAAATCCAAATCGTCTCCAACCACGCTCAACCATTGCATAGCTAGTTTTATCATCACAATGCGGCATGTATTTATATCTTATGTCTGATAATTTAGTTGGTATGTAAGCACACTCCTTAAATTCTTCCAAAATATTGTCTGTATTATTCATAGAGTTATTATATCTTAAGTGTTATAATATTTGCTCTTTATGTCGATTTTCTAGCAATAAATTAGTGCATTAAAAGTATCCATTTTATTAGGAACTTGAAAGAGAAAAATTGAATGAATAAAATACAAAAAGGTCTTAAATGAGCATAATAACAGAAACAATAGAGCGTATTAAACTAAGTAATTGTGCTACAGATAGTACTTTTTTTCAAGCAGTAAGAGAAGTTTTGGAGTCCATAAATCCGCTTATTGAGGCTGATCCAAAATATCAAGAAAATTCAATTATAAAAAGGCTTGTTGTGCCTGATAGACAAATCCAGTTCAAAGTTAGCTGGCTCGATGATAAAAATGAAATTCAAGTTAACAATGGCTACAGAATACAGTTTAACAACGCACTTGGACCCTACAAGGGCGGTCTTAGATTTCACCCATCTGTAAACGCAGGTATTTTGAAATTCTTAGGATTTGAGCAAATTTTAAAGAATTCACTTACGGGAGTTGCAATTGGTGGAGCCAAGGGCGGAAGTGACTTTGATCCAAAAGGTAAATCAGATAGAGAAGTTATGAAATTTTGTAGATCTTTTATGGAGGAACTTTACAAATATATAGGTGCAACAGTTGATGTTCCAGCTGGAGATATTGGCGTTGGCGCTAGAGAAATAGGATATTTGTATGGTGCATATAAATCATTTACGTCAAAATCTGAAGGTTCATTAACTGGAAAACCATTATTTTTTGGCGGAAGTCTTATGAGAACTGAAGCTACTGGTTATGGGGTTGTTTATTTTGCAAGCGAAATGTTAAAAATTGAAAAAAAATCAACTCTTGAAAATAAAATTTGCACAGTTAGTGGAAGCGGAAATGTTGCTATTTACACAATTGAGAAATTAAGACAATTGGGCGCAATTCCTGTGACTTGTAGTGATAGCACGGGATTCGTTTATGATAAAAATGGAATAGATAGTGAATTATTGAAAGTGCTTAAATTTCAGAAAAGAACTAGTCTGGAGGAATACAAAAAGACTTATCATCATGCAGTTTTCACAAAAATTGAAGACTATCAAGAAGATTCTCATGGTGTTTGGAGTATCCCATGTTTTGCGGCTTTTCCATGTGCAACACAAAATGAGCTTACAGAAATTGATGCTCAAAATCTTATTTCAAATGGAGTTCAAATCGTAACTGAGGGGGCAAATATGCCGACTACTCCAGAAGCTACTGTTTTGTTTCAAAAAGAGGGTATATTATTTGCACCGGCAAAAGCAGCAAATGCTGGTGGAGTTGCTGTTAGTGGATTTGAAATGAGCCAAAATGCATCTATGGATACTTGGACAACAGAGCATGTTGATAGCAAGTTGAAGGAGACAATGCGACAAATTTCACAAAATGTATCACAAACAGCTAGCTTTTATGGACATGATAAAAATTATGTAATTGGTGCCAATATAGCAGGATTTAAAAAAGTAGCAGATGCTATGATTGCCGAAGGAATCTAATTCAATGACAGAGCTATCTATTAAAATAGAGGAACTAATTTCTAGTAATGCTGAAGATTTTGAGATCTCAAAAGTTATCAAGCTTCATATTAAAGATTATTTGAATTCACTAGATGAAATATTTAATGATACCCAAGGTAAGGATTTTTTTGTAAAACATACAAAGAAAATCGATGGTTTTATAAAAATACTTTACAAGTATCTTCTCCGTAAACATTTTGGTGATTACATTCCAATGAGTAATTCTATTCCTATAGCTTTAGTTGCACTTGGAAGCTATGGAAGAGAACAACTTTGTGTTTATAGCGACATAGATATCATGGTTCTTTATAAAGATATAAAGGGGTTTAATTTAAAGCCCATTATTGAAGAATTAATGATTTTATCTTGGGATAGTGGTCTTAAACTAGGTTCTCGTGTACATGAACTTGGCGAAGTTATAAATGCAACAAGAAGCGATATAACTATTAAAACTTCAATCATAGAAGCTAGATTTATTTATGGTTCAAAAATTCTTTGGTGCGGTTTTCAAGCCAAACTTGCAGTTATTCAAAAAGAATTTCAAAAAGAATTTATTTTAGAAAAATTAGGCGAACACAAGTCACGACTTCTTAAATACCCACTCAAAATGGAACCAAATATTAAAGATGGCTATGGTGGCATGAGAGAATCAAATATGCTATTTTGGATGGCTAACATTATTTATGGCGCTCGTACCACAAAAGATTTAGTTGGGATACATTTTAGTGAAGCTGAATATAAAATATACAGAAGTGGCTTAGAGTTTGTGTTTAGAGTTAGAAATGCATTGCATTTAATAGCGAAAAAGAAGCTAGATACTGTAAATTTTGATATTTTGCCAGAAGTTGCAACTCGACTAGGATTCGTACATACTCCAAAACTCACAAAAGAAAGACAATTTATGGAGAAACTTTTTGAGTCTTTGCATAGCATTCACTCTTTTAGTTCTGTGATGGTTAAGAAAATAGTTAGACCTTATTTGTTTGAAGCAAAAAATATTAGCTTATTGAAAGAATCAAGATATGCAAAAAATATTTATATTTGCGATAATCTTTTATATACATCATTTAAAAGAAAAAGAAAAACACTATTTGAACTTTTAAAAGAACTAAATGAACTACCAACGACTATTAAAAAGTTTGACAATTCATATGTTTACTTTGCTAAAAAAACTATTTTACCCTCGAGTTTGAGCGTTAAAATAAAACAACAAATTAAAATTCTTCTTGAAAAAGAAAATCTTCACCCGATTGTAAAAATGCTTTATAAATCTGATTTGTTTAAAGTTATTTTGCCATCAGTTAAAATGATCATTAATCAGCCCCAATTTGATGGATATCATACTCATCCAGTTGATATACACACCATAAAAGCACTTTGGTTTATTAATAATATTTCTGATAATTTTGTGTTAAATATCTATAATGATTTGTCAAAAAACAATAAATCACTACTTAATTTCCTTATTTTATTCCACGATATTGGCAAAGGGAGAAAAAAAGATCATCATATTGTTAGTCAAGATTTATTTAAAAAATTTGCGAAATCAATCAATTTAAGTGAAGCAAATATAAGTATCGCTTCAAGAGTTATCAGATACCACAATATGCTTAGCCATACTGCAACTAACGAAGATATTTACTCTCAAAAAGTTATTTTGAATTTTACAGCGCTTCTTCAAACGAGAGAAGCTCTTGATTTATTAATTTGTCTTACTTATTGTGATATTAATTCTGTTGGTGCTGGAATATACAAAAGCAGTACAGCAAACCTTCTGAGAGAACTTTATTTGCAAAGTGTTCATAGTTTCGAAAATGAAGGATTGCTAAAAGATAGTAGCAGAAGAATCCAAAAAGAAAATGCAATTAAAAACAACAAAGATTTTCAAAGTCTTGAAAAATCTATGCAAAAGAAAATTTTACAAATTGGTTCAAATCAATTGTTTTTGGTTCATAAAGCAAGTGACATTATATCTCTTGCGGTTAAAGCTAAAGATGTAAAAACAGCTATATATGAGATAGATAATAGCGAAACATTAACTATTAAAATCATAAGAGTAAATCCATTAAATCTTGGATTTTTACTTGGAAAATTAAGTTTTCTAGATCTTTCAAGTATGGATATTTTTAAACTTTATGATGATAAAAAATATTTTGAAATAAGATTTGGAAGTAAAGTTGACGAGGGTGATCTTCAGTTTATTGAGGAAACAGTAAGTAATTCATTTGATATGAATAGGAAATTTAATCACAAAAAACCAGTTATTAAAAAAGAAGATATTTTTATAGACTGTGATCATAGGGATGATTTGGCACAAGTTAAAATTGAGACAAAAGATCAAAAAGGACTTTTTGCATATGTTGCACAAGTCTTTGATGATTTTAATATTGAAATTGAAAGCGCAAAGATACATTCAATTCGAGGAAAAGTAAATGACCTTTTATTAATAGAAAAAAATGGAAATTTTTGCGTAAATCAAGAAATGATAGTTGAATTGTTAACTTAAAATATTTATTTGATTTCTCAGTTTCATAATTTTTGGGATTGGTTTGATATAATCCCGATCTATAAAAAAATATTTTAAATAAAACAAAATTTAGGAGTTATTAATGTTATATACATGCGGACACAAAATACCAGATAGTGATAGTATTATAGGGGCCATATCAATGGCTTATTTGCAAAAAGAATTAGGACACGAAACAAAAGCAGTTAGACAAGGCGAAATCAATCCTGAAACGGCGTATATTTTAGAAAAATTCAATTTACCAACACCAGAACTTAAAACATCATTTGCAGGATGTGATTTATTTATGGTAGATTACAATAATTATACGGAAGGCCCAGATGATTTACAAGATGCTAATTTGGTTGGAATTGCAGATCATCACAAACTTGGAGGGCTTATAACTTCATCACCACTTGAAGTTTGGATTAGACCAGTTGGATGTTCAAATACAGTTATCAAAGAGATGTTCGATTATTATAATGTGACTATTCCAAAAGATATAGCTGGTGCTATGATGTGTGCAATCTTAAGTGATACTGTAATCTTTAAATCACCAACTTGTACAAAAATTGATACAAAAATATGTAAAGAACTTGCAGCTATTGCAGGAATTGAAGATTTCAAATCAATCGGTATGGAAATGTTCAAAGTTAAATCTGAAGTTGAAGGGGTTCCTACGAGAGAACTTGTAATGAGAGATTATAAGAACTTTGATATGCATGGTAAAAAAGTTGGAATAGGTCAACTAGAGGTTGTTGATCTGTCTATTTTTGACAGTGTTAAGGATGACTTGTTGGCCGATATTAAAAAATTAAAAGAAGAAGATGGAAACGATACTGTACTTTTAGTTTTAACAGATATTATTGCTATGGGATCACAAATTTTAGTAGCTACAAATAGTCCAGAGATTGTTGAAAAAGCATGGGATGTTAAAATTGAAAATGATCAATTTTGGCTAAAAGGTTGTTTGAGTAGAAAAAAACAAGTAGTTCCATTTTTAGAACCAGCTTATAAGTAGCGATATAAGAAAGCTTATTAAATAGGTTTTCAAGAGATAAACAAAAAGTAAGGATTAACTTTGCAAAAGTTCAAAAACATAATATTTCTAAGTATTACAATAATGTTACTTGGTGGATGTGCTTCAAAACATGAAGAAGAATACAATAAGCCAGATATATATTGGTACAACAAAATGCTCAAAGAAATTTCTCTTTATCAGTTGGATAATGCAGATTCTACATTTACTTCGCTTGAATCAGAGCATCGTCAATCGCAGTTTTTACCATCTGCTACCATGCTTATAGGTATCGCTCATATGGATGAAGAAGAATATGTTTTGGCGAACTATTATTTTGATGAATATATCAAAAGATTTGAAAAAAATGATCCAGATGGAAGAGTTAGATATTTAAAAATCAAATCAAAATTCTTAGCGTTTAAGCAACAATTCCGTGAACAAAAACTTTTAGATGAAACACTTGATGAAGTGAAAAAGTTTAAAAATGATTTTCCAAAATCTTCTTATACTTATCTTGTAAATAATATAGAAAGTAGACTTATGATGGCAAAATCATCTCTGAATTCTGAGATCTCTGGATTATATAAAAGGGTTGACAAGCCACTTGCCAGTGATGTTTATAGAGAGAGAGCTAAGAGTTCATGGGCAAAACCTGATGAGGTTAGTAAAGTTAAGGTTCCTTGGTATCGAGCAATATTTGAATAATAAAAAATTGGATTAAAATATGAATTTAAAAGATTACGACGCATTCCCGGATACACTTCCATTAATCGTTGAAGATAATGTATTTCTTTATCCTTTTATGATTGCGCCTATTTTTATAGAAGATGAATTAGGTCAAAAAGCAGTTCAATACGCAATAGATCACAATAAACTTCTAGTTGTTGCTGTTAGTGTTGAAGGTTTTGAAGACAAAAAAGAGAAAGAATTTTATGATATAGCTATTGCTGGGAATGTAATGCGAAAAGTTAGTTTACCTGATGGTAAAATCAAGGTTCTTTTTCAGGGATTAACAAAAGTTGTTATAAAAGAAATCAAAGAAGATGAGCCTATGATGGCACACGTCGATATAATGACACAAGATGTTACAAATGAAAAAGAGATTAATGCAGTTCTTGATATTTTAAGACAAAATGTTTCTACATTTGCAAAACTAAATCAAAAATTTCCAATGGATTTAATTAGTACTATTAATGAAAATAACGATGCAAATCGTATCGCAGATCTTATCTCTTCGGTCCTCAAAATTACTAAAAAACAATCATATGAACTTTTAAAAGATACAAATGTAGAAAATAGACTGTATAAAATTATTGAAGTTATCAAAGATGAAATTGAAGCAATTAAGCTTAAGAGTGAAATTACTCAAAAAGTAAATAAAAAAATTGAAAAAGTGAATAAAGATTATTTTCTTAAAGAGCAAATTAAAGCAATACAGAAAGAACTTGGTGACAATAATAAGGATGAAGAAGTTGAAAACTTTAGAAAACATCTTGAGTTTATCAAGCCACATATTTGTGATGATGGATACAAAGAAATAAAAAAACAGATTGATAAATTCGCAAGAATGCATAGTGAAAGTGGTGATGCCTCTATGCTTCAAACTTACATTGAGCAGGTTTTTGAAATTCCTTTTGGTCAGTTTGCAAATGCAGAAATATCAGTTGATGATGTTGAAAATAAGTTAAATCAAGATCATTATTCTCTTAATAAAGCAAAAGATAGAATCAGTGAGTATTTTGCAGTTAAAGAATATTTACTTTCAAAAAATATTAAAGAATCATCGAATAACTCTACTGTGCTTTGTTTTGTTGGACCTCCTGGTGTAGGTAAAACTTCCCTTGCAAATTCAATCGCAAGTGCTCTAAAAAGACCATTAGCAAGACTAGCTCTTGGTGGCTTAGAGGACGTGAATGAACTTAGAGGTCATAGACGAACTTATTTAGGAGCAATGCCAGGAAGAATTATTTCAGCTTTAATTACTGCAACGAAAATGAATCCTGTTATTGTTCTTGATGAGATTGATAAACTTGGACAAAATCACAGAGGTGATCCAACTTCTGTTATGCTTGAGATTTTAGATCCAGAGCAAAATAGTAAATTTCGTGATCATTATGTAAATTTTGATATAGATTTGAGTTCATGTATTTTTGTTGCAACTGCAAATAATATAGGAAAAATTCCGGCACCACTTAGGGACAGAATGGAATTTATTGAAATTAATAGTTATACGCCAACAGAAAAGTTTCATATTGCTAAAGACTACCTGATACCACAAGAGTTGAAAAAACATGGATTAAATAAAAAACAAATCAATCTTAGTGATTCCACAATTACTCTTATAATTGAGAAATTTACAAGAGAAGCTGGAGTTAGAAATCTTAGACGTGTTTTCAATAAATTATTTAGAAAAGCTGTCAAGTTTTTAATTCACGACAAAGAGCTTTCAAAAATTACTATCAATAGCAAAAACATTGAAGATTTTCTGGATAATCCTGTTTTTGAAATCGATCCTGCAGATAAAAAAAATAGTATTGGTATAGTTAATGGTCTTGCTTGGACAAGCGTTGGTGGAGATGTTTTGAAAATTGAAGCTGTTAAGTTTGAAGGCAAAGGCAATATGAGTCTTACTGGAAATATGGGCGATATTATGAAAGAAAGCGCAAAAATAGCGCACAGCGTTGTAAAGAGACTGATTGATATTGGAAAACTAAAAAATGGAGCATTCAAGGATATAGATATTCACATGCATATCCCAGAAGGCGCTACTCCAAAAGACGGTCCAAGTGCAGGTTGCGCTATGGCTCTCACTATAGCATCTATTTTAAGCGGAAGAAAAGTGCATGCCAATTTGGCTATGACGGGAGAATTAACACTTACGGGGAAAGTTCTTCCAATAGGTGGCTTGAAGGAAAAACTAATTGCTGCAAGTAAGGCGAATATGAAAACAGCACTAATACCTTTAAAAAATTACAAGAGAGACTTAAAAGATATTCCATCTGAAGTTCTTGAGAGTATGAAAATTATTCCTATTACTACTATTGACGAAGTGATCGAAATAGGTCTTCTTTAGTTTGAATTATTTCTTATGAATACAATATGAATAAACATAGAGAGATAATAACACTCACAAATATTCTAATTGCTACAACAATACTTTTTTACTTTGTTCAAATAAATATTCTTTACGGGAATGTTTTACTTGGACTAAATATCTATTTTTTTGCCGAAAAGCTTTATTATCAACCACTTTCAACAATGTTTGCACATGGCGGTTTAGAGCATCTAGCTATGAATATGATTGTTTTATGGCAATTTGGAAATCTTCTTGAAGGTTATATTGGGAAAATTAAGTTTTTCATCATTTATATTTTCGGTGGAATTATAACTTCAATCGGGACGCTTGTTTACATATATTATTCCAGTGATTTTATAAATGTTGTTGGAGCAAGTGGTGCCATTAGTGTTTTAATGGGATATTATGCACTAAAAGTTAAGGAAGATCGAAAAGGTATCGCTGTTTGGATATTATTAATTTCATTTGTGCCATTGATGTTTGATATCCCAGTTGCATGGTATGCTCATTTGATAGGATTTGCTGTTGGATTTATAATAGGATTTGTTTTCTAATGTATATGGTTTCTATAATTTTTATCCTTTTGCTTTTGAGTATTTTTGGAGCACTTCTTTATTACAAAAGCAAAAATCAAAGACAAAGAATGCTTGAAAAGAATGAATGCCCAGATTGTGGAGCCAAAAAAAAGACTTTTAAGGATATGGCAAATGGTGTTACATTTGAATCGTTACCAATTAAAGAGCGAGTATTAAAAAGTCATGGGTGCACTGGAGTTTATGAGATAGAGTATAGTTGTACAAGCTGTAATTTAAGGGAAATACACAATTCATTAAGTAGAGGATGTGGAGTTTAGAAATTACTATTTATTATAATACTTACTTTAAATATAGTTCACTATAATTATCTCTTAAAATTTATTATTTAGGAGTAAAAATGTCTAAATTCTTTATATCATTTATTTTCTCATCGTTTTTCTTTGCTAGTTCATTGTTTTCCGCTAGTTCAACAGATTTTTTTGATTTTTCATCAGAAAGTTTTAAAGAAGATTTGCAAACTGCAAAAGATGAAGGAAAGCAGGGGATTATGATATTTTTTGGAATGGATGATTGTCCATTTTGTCATAAAATGAAAAAAACAGTTTTAAATCAACCTGATGTAATAAAATACTACAA
>CAIJNA010000167.1 GCA_903821805.1 uncultured Campylobacterota bacterium
AAAAGAAAAATTCATTCTTGAAGACAGTGCGAAAGCTTTAACGCATAACAAAAAAATAGTACCTACTCATAATCAATACTCACTACATCAATATTTTGAAGAGATTAAAAACATCACCAACCAATATTACTGGCTCTATATTCAAATTAGCCAATTTGAAGCGTTTTTACGAACATTCGTCAATCATAAAATGGTCAAAACATATGGTATTCAATGGCATCTCGACCCTGTAATGTTAGATTTAAGTGATTTTCAAAGTAAAGAGCTACGAAGTCTTCAAAAGCCTTCACAGGCACTAAATGGCATATCATTTGGAACGCTTGAACTTGTGTTTTTAAATGGATCGAGATATACAAATATATTTGAGGCATCAATTAAAAAGAACAAAATACTTACAAGTGATGGTAAGCCAAAATACAATAATAAACAGCAGATGAAAGGATTATTTTCAGTCGTAAGAAATGCAAGAAACGATATTTGCCATCATCGTCGTATCGGCGAGAGTATCAAATCAAATCCAAAATATACAAAACATAAAATGACAAAATCAGAAGTTTTAAATGCACTTGAAGATTTGAAAATTTTACTTGGGTATGATGATACTTTTGATGTACAATCAATACAAATTCAATACAAAACTTTTTAAGAGGATAAAAAATATGACACAACTAGACGGCAAAAGTATGAACATTATAAACGACAATATAGAAAAATTAAAAGAGATATTCCCTGAAGTTTTTAGCGAGGGGAAGATTGATTTTGACAAGCTTCAAAGTGAACTTGGTAATTTTACCGACCCAAAAGATGAGCGGTACAACTTCACTTGGAATGGTAAAAGTGAAGCAAAAAAGATAGCCTTAACTCCATCTACTGGGACACTTCGCCCTGCAAAAGCAGAATCAAAAAACTGGGACACCACACAAAATCTCTACATAGAGGGTGATAACCTAGAAGTCCTCAAACTCCTCCAAAAGTCCTACCACAAAAAAGTCAAGATGATATACATCGACCCACCGTACAATACAGGCAAGGACTTCGTCTATAAAGACAATTTCAGAAACAACATCAAAAACTATATGCAAATCACTGGGCAAGTAGACAGCGAGGGAAATCGCCTCAGTACCAATAGCGAGACAAACGGAAGATACCACAGTGACTGGCTCAATATGATGTATCCAAGATTAAAACTAGCACGAAATCTACTTAAAGATGATGGGGTTATTTTTATCTCTATCGATGACAATGAAGTGGCAAATCTTAGAAAACTTTGTGATGAAATATTTGGAGAGGATAATTTTTTAGGTGATTTGATTTGGAAGAAAAAAAGTGGTGGAGGTAACGATTCTGCTTCAATAGTTGTTGAACATGAATTTATCTTAATATTTGGCAAGTCTAACAATTCTACTTTAAACAGTATTCCGATGGGTGATGAAATAATAGATAGATATAAAAATAGTGATGCTAAAGGTGCATACTCACTTGACAATCTACATAAGACAGCAATTACTGGATATGACTATTCAATAAATGCTCCAGATGGCAGTATTATTGATAAGGTTTATAATACAAAGCTCAAACAGCACACAAAACCAAATTGGAGATGTCCGAAAACAACATTCGAAAAATGGCTACAAGATGGTTTAATAGAATTTAAACATGATGATGACAAAGGCTGGATAGTTTTAACAAAACTGTACTTGCAAGAAAATCCAACACAAAAAGCACCTAGTATATTACTTGATTACGGTCGTTCAAGAAGTGGAAAAGATGAATTAACAACATTATTTGAGTCAAATTATTTTGATTATCCAAAATCCACAAAATTAATCAATCATGTAATTACAATTGGTGCAAATAAGGATGATATTATTCTTGACTTTTTCAGCGGTTCAGCAACAACAGCTCATGCAGTTATGAAACTCAATAGTGAAGATAGTGGAAATAGAAAGTTTATCTGTGTGCAACTTCC
>CAIJNA010000168.1 GCA_903821805.1 uncultured Campylobacterota bacterium
AATTAACATTTATATTAAGCTTGTTTGGAGCAGAACATGATAGCGTATATGATGCGGAAAACAATTTATTATGGCAAGATAGTTTTACCAATGCTATAATCAAATGAGTTTTAAAAGAGCTTTATCGTATTGTCATACACTTGAGAAACAAAATATAAATAAATGGAGACTTCCAAGCAATAATGAGTTAAAATTGATCATAGATAATAACCGTATTCCAACAATCTAATCAGCTTTTCACTATAGTGGAGTCGGTTGCTATTGGAGTTATACAAATAATAAAATAGGCAATATAGATTTTCAAGAAGGAGTTATCAATAATACTCAAAATACAGATCAGGAGTGTTATGTCAGATGTGTTCATGAGGTACAATAACTACTATGTATCTTAAACAAAAAAAGTTTTCTCATAGCCTCGCAATAGTTGTCGTAGTTACGACTATCGGGCTTATGTTTTTCAATCTTCTCAACCTACTAAATACAGCTATGCTTTTTATGATACCAATTCTTTTTTCTGCTTTTTATAATGGGAAAAAAGAGGTTTTTGTAATCTCAGTATTATCAGTATTGTCATTTGATATTTTATTTATCCCACCAAGATTTAGTTTAACTGTATCAGATGCAAATTATCTTTTAAGTTTTATTATTATGATTGCAATAGGACAAATTGTTGCCTATTTGGTGAAACAAGCTTCAGTAGCAAAGGAGCTGGAAATGTCAAATAAAATTCAAGATACTTTGCTTGAATCGTTATCACATGAACTCAGAACACCGCTGTCAGTCATCAAAGGCTATTCGTCAAGTCTGTTGGAGCAAGATTTAGTTTTAACAGATAAAGAAGAACTTGAGTTTATTCAAATTATTGATGAAAATGCTGAAGATATGGACTGTCTAATCAATAATCTAATTAGCTCTGCAAAACTTAAAAATGGTATTTTGCATATCAAAAAAGAGGTTTGCGATATTGAAGAAATCATAGGAAGTGTTTTGATAAAAATAGACAAAAATGAATTAGTAAACTTTGCAATGACTTACAAGTTACCAACAGTATATGGTAATGCTATTTTTATAGAACAAGCCATTATCAATCTTTTAAATAATGCCCTTAAGTATGGCCATAATATCTCTATCACAACTTCACAACTATCCTCTGGAATAATCATTACAGTTAAAAATAAAGGAAATGTACCATCAAGTTATGAAGTATCAAATGCAACAAAGCCGTTTATTAGACTATCGAACTCATCATCTAAAAGGGGATTAGGATTGGGCTTGCATGTTGTACAATTAATCACTGATATACACAAAGGAACACTTTCTTTAAAATCTGAAGGTGGTGAGTTTGTTGCTGAATTATTTTTACCAAAGAGTGGATTATGAAACAAAAAATTTTAATAGTAGATGATGAACAAGCGATACAAAAACTTCTTAGTTTATCTCTTGGTGCAGGAAATTATGCCACTATGCAGGCATTAAATGGAAATGATGGTTTATTATTGGCTTCAAATAACACTCCACAACTTATATTACTCGATTTGGCTTTGCCAGATATGGATGGTAGTGAATTTTTAAAACGACTTAGGGAGTGGAGTGCGATACCTGTTATTATTTTATCTTCAAGGGACAACGAAGGGACAAAAATAAATTTATTGTAAAACGGAGCTGACGATTATGTAACAAAACCATTTAGTACAGGAGAATTGTTAGCTCGAATAAAAGCAACTTTACGAAGATTTGAATCAGAAAGTTTACCATCACCGATTCTTGAAAGCGGAAATCTGTCTCTCGATATTGTAAATAATACAATTTATTTAGATGAAACAGAATTAAAATATACCCCAAAAGAATTTAAACTCTTGAAATTGTTTATGAAACACAAAGGTAAAGTTTTAACATACAATTGGCTTTTAAAAGAAGTTTGGGGAGTTGGCTACCAGCAAGAAGTACATTATCTAAGAATTTTTATAAACCAATTAAGACAAAAAATAGAAACAAATCCATCAAGACCAACTAGGATTCGAACTGAAACTGGTATTGGATATAGATTTATAGAATAATAAAAATATTAAAATTTTTTTGAAATCCTCTTATTGGGGACTGTAAATAATTCTGTGTCAATCATTTGGCAATATCAAATCTAGGCAGGTTTACACCTGTCTTTATTACTTCTAAAACAGTGCCAAATAAATCATAAAACTACTGCAAGTTACTACTGTCAGATGAACTAAGAGGTACTAAATCTCTCCACTTCATGATAACAAGAGCAGAAACCAGAGCATTAAAGAGGGCAATCGAAGTATTATTTGGAAGTGTTATTAATTATTATGTAGTTAAGTATTTGGTTTAGTTGGAATGCTGATTAAAATGTTATTCCAAATTGTTCCAAAAAGAATATCATAACATAGTATGCAAGTACCGTTAAGGCAATTGCACCAAATAACGCCAGATAAAAATTTGTAAACTTTAATAAGATAGGCAATGTTATAAAAAGCACTAAAGATGGTATCACTAACCAAAAGATTGAGATTGAAAGCTTTGAGATAGCATCTATATTTTTAGTATCAACATAGAGCCAAATAAATGCCATAACCGACACTAAAGGGATAGAAGCCAATATCGCACCTAGAAGTGAACTTTTTTTTGAAAGTTCAGAAATTGCCACTATCAAGATTGCTGAGATCAATACCTTTATTCCATAATACATTCTATAATTCCTAAAATATTAATTGTTATCTTCATAGCAATTTTATAAAAATACCCATTTTAACTAATGATATAGTTACCACTGGACTTCGGAATTATACTATGAATTTCAATCTGTAGGGTTAAATAATTGTAAATATTATGTAGTTAAGTATCTTGTTTGGTTGCTGGCTTTTAAATTTAGGTCAGTATCAAATGATGTAGCTGGAAGAAAGAATTATAGAAAGTGTCACCCAAAGTGTCACCCAAGTAAAGCTTAAGAATTTAAACTAGTTTTTAAAAGTGCTATGAAGTTCGATTTTATAGGGATTTTATAGTGGTGGGTCATCCAGGACTCGAACCTGGGACCACTCGGTTATGAGCCGAGTGCTCTAACCAGCTGAGCTAATGACCCTTAAGTGTGTCAGGTGGTTTTTGAATGGGGATTATATATTTTAGTCGATTAAATACACCTTAAAGTATCTTCTACTTATCTTATCAAAAATTTGATACAATCAAGCCATGAAAGAGATATATTTTATAACAGCAACAAACACAAATGTCGGTAAAACACATGCTTGTGAATTTTTTTTAAACAAGTTTGCAAAAGCTGGACGAAAAGTTGGATACTTCAAGCCTATCGAAACTGGGGTCAAAACTACACCTGATGATGGAACTAAACTTATGGAAATTGCAAAAAACTTAAATCCAGAATTTGATGTAAGCATCAATGACGTAGTACCATTTCAATTTTCACTTCCTGCTTCTCCATTTGTAGCCAATGGCGGAAAAGATATAAGCATTTCAACAATAAAATCCAAACTAAAATATCTTCTAAATTTTTGTGATCTCCTTATAGTTGAGGGAGCTGGTGGACTTATGGTCCCTATAAATAAAGATTATTTTATGATTGACCTTATTCAAGAACTAAATACAAATGAAACATTTCTTATCGTTCCAAGTCATTTGGGTAGCATAAATGACACATTGCTTTCAATAAATGCTTTAAAATCTCGCAATATAAATCATACTTGGTATATCAATCTTTACAAAGATAAGGAAGATTTTCAGACCACAACTCTACCATTTTATAAAGCATATTTTGATAGACTACATTTTTTAAATTAAGGGATCAAATGAAAATAATATTTACAATATTTGCATTTACAATATCAGTATTTGCTACGAATTTAAGCGAACAAACCACAACACTTTCAAATGTAAATGTGGATAAAAAAGAAGCAACTATATCTATAGGGAAACTTTCAATTGGACAAAGCGGAATCATTCTAAACACTGATGCAAAAGAAAACAAGCTTATCATTTGTTACGCCACTGTAGTATTTTCAGAAAATAATAGCTCTTTAGTGAAGTTTAATTTTAAAGAGATCATTGAACAACATGCTATGCCTACAACAAAACTTTTACCAAAAGATGGTGACACTTTTGTACTAAATCATCTTTATAAAAATAGCATGATAATAGCTCCAAACTTCAAAGCCTTGAGTGAAACAAAGAAACTTTATCCAAATATTAACTTTTTAGATACTGATTTATTTGGTGCATATTTAAAGATAAATAATACTCCAGCGCCTACAAAAGAGGATATTTTAACGTTTGCCCACAAAAATGACTTAGGTTCAATTTTTGTTATAGCAAATGATAAAATAAATATTGTAGATTCTGTATCTTTTGCTGTTGTAGATAGTATACCTTTAACA
>CAIJNA010000169.1 GCA_903821805.1 uncultured Campylobacterota bacterium
ACCAAGTGCATTTGCATCCAAAACATCATAGTCATCGATACTCTCATAATCGAAGATACCAGCCAAATAGGCCAATCCCAAGGGATACTCAACTGCAAATTCTTGCTTAAAGTCATATAAGAAGCGCCAATAAATGCCAAACCAATGCATATAAAAATTAATTTATTTAGTATCTCTTTTGGGTAACTTTTGTATTCAATTTTTGTTCTTATTATCACAAATATAGGAAGTACGACTAGAAATACAAAATAAGCTATAAGCTTTGGTGTGATAAGCGCAAAAACTTCTGCTGAATCAGTTCTTACAGCATTTACTATCATATCTTTGTCGATCATTGTTCCAAAAGTATTCATAAAATATGAACTCAGCCCTGCAGCTAGTGTAAAAAATGATAATAAAATTTTAAAGCTATATTTATAAGTTATAAGCAATAGAATATTAAATATTAAAACAAAAATAGCAAATAGCACTAAAGGTACTGTGAAAATAACAATATTATTACCTTCTGCGCTTGCTAAACTAACTAATTTTGAAAGAAATGCGTAGTTTGCAAAAACTACAAAAAATAAACTAAAAGCAAAAATAAATTTCTGCGTGTCTGTAAATAAAAACTTTTTCAATATATTACCTTCTAAATAATTTTCGCGATTTTAACTAAATAAAATGAATTTAAAATGAACAATAATAACTAGAAAACATCATTCCAAAGAAAAAGTAAACTTTAGGCATAATAAATAAATAGAATAAACATTTTAAAACAATCAATATTTACAGCCACAACAATAGGAAAATAAAAAAATAATAATAATGCAAGATATTTTTTACAATTTAAAAACAAACAAACCACAACTACTAATAGTATCAGATGAAAAAGAAGCTAATGTTGCTAAAGATTGTGCGTCATTTTTAGGATATGAGCCATTTTTGCTGCCAGATTTTAGAGCAAATTATGGAGATGATCTCTTGTCTTTTAGTGATGAACTTAAAACGATAACTAAAATATTAGAGCAATATTATCTTTATAAAAAAACAAATAAATTACTTATTTCACCTGTTCGCACAATCACTTTTCCATTACCAAAAGAAAATTGTTTTGAGCAGTTCTTTTTAAATTTTGGTGATACTGTTGATATTAATTCACTAAAAGACAAGCTTTACAACTGGGGATATATATTTGTTGATATTGTTACGTGCGAGGGTGAAGTTTCTTTTAGAGGTGATATTTTAGATATATTTCCTCTTGAAACAGAAAACGCTTTTAGAGTCTCATTTTTTGACACAGAGATAGAAAGCATAAGAATTTTTGATGTTGAAAATCAAAAATCACAAAAAGATGAGCTAGATGGGATATCAATTTCACCGGCATTTTTAAGTTTAAGTCCTGATAAATTTGAAGAGCTTGAAGATAGAGCTAAAAATTCAACAAGTGATGCATTTGTAAAAGATATTCACTCACTAGGTTTTTGGTATCTTGATGAGCTTGGCGAATTCTACACAACAAAACTGCAAACAATGATTACCAGAAAAGCTCTAGAAGAAGTAGATGAAGTATTTATTTTTGAAGAGAAACGAATACAAAAAGATGCAATTTTAAGTTTAAAACCTATTTTAACTCAAAATATTTACAAATCAATTGAGCCTTTAAATAAAAAAGAATTTTTAGAATTTCACAAAGAAAAGAAAATAACGATTATAAGTAGCACTGAAGCCAGAGTAAGGTCTCACGAACTTCCGCTATTAAGAGATACTAGATTTCCTAATTATGAAGTAAAATATAAAGATGAAATAATCAATCTACTAAGTGATGATGAATTAATTCTTTCTTTAAATACAGAGATTAAAAAAAGAAAAAAGAAAAAACCCAGAATCATTGTTGATGAACTTAAAAATGGTGATTACGTAGTACATGAATCTCATGGTGTTGGTCAATTTATTGGGATTGAGCCTGTTACAGTAATGGGTGCTAAAATGGATTTTGTGGTAATTATGTATTTGGGTGGCGATAAACTACTAGTTCCAGTGCAGAATCTTGACTTGATCGATAGGTATGTTGCCGATAGTGGAAATACAGCACTTCTTGATAAACTTGGAAAAGGTAGTTTTGCGAAAATAAAAAGCAAAGTAAAAGAAAAATTATTTGCTATTGCGAGTGAAATAATAGAAATGGCAGCTAAAAGAGAACTTATTGAGGGCATTAAAATTGATACTTCAAAGGAAGAATTAGCAATTATGCAAAATGAATCTGGATTCATTTATACGAAAGATCAACAAAAGAGTATAGAAGAGTTTTTTGCTGATATTTCAAGTGGTCTTGTAATGGATAGATTATTAAGTGGTGATGTTGGGTTTGGAAAAACAGAGGTCGCACTAAATGGTATTTTTGCAACGATACTAAGTGGATATCAAGCCTTACTTGTTTGCCCCACAACCTTATTGGCTTCACAACATTACGAGGGGTTAAAAAAACGACTCGATAAATATGGATTTAAGATAGCTAAGCTTGACGGAAGAACGACACCTAAAGAGCAAAATATTATTAAAAAAGGTCTTGAGGATGGTGAAATTGATTTTGTTATAGGTACACATTCGCTTCTAAATGTAAAATGTAAAAGTTTAGCACTTATTGTTATTGATGAAGAACATAAATTTGGTGTTAAACAAAAAGAAAAACTAAAAGAACTTAGAAGTGATGCTCATATATTTTCAATGAGCGCGACACCGATTCCTAGAACTTTAAACTTAGCACTTTCTAAAATAAAAGGAATGAGTAGTTTAACAACTCCTCCAAGTGAAAGAGTTGGGGTAAGAAGTTTTGTTAAAGAATATGATGAAAAATAATCAAAGAAGTTATTTTGCGAGAAAAAAGAAGAGGTGGCCAGATTTTTTATATCTACAATAATATAGCGACAATTAAAGATAAAAAAAGTGAAATCCTAAGCATTTTGCCAAATATGAAAATTGAAATTATGCATTCTCAAATTGACCAAAAAGAGTCTATAAGAATTATTGAAGAGTTCAGCGAAGGAAAATTTGATATTTTACTTGCAACTAGTATTGTGGAATCTGGTTTACATCTTCCAAATGCAAATACTATGATAATTGATGGGGCAAATAGATTTGGAATTGCGGATTTACATCAATTAAGAGGACGGGTAGGGCGAAGTAACAAAGAGGGATATTGTTATTTTATGGTTCAGGATAAAAATAAACTAACTGAAGATGCCATAAAAAGATTAGTTGCGCTTGAAAGCAATTCATATCTTGGAAGTGGCACAGCATTAGCTCATCAAGATTTGGCTATTCGTGGTGGCGGAAATATTATTGGTGAAGCACAAAGTGGACACATAGAAAATATTGGTTATGCGTTATATATTAAAATGCTTGAGGATGCTATTGCAATTCTTAGTGGTGAAACTACTGAAGAAAAAATAAATGTTGATATCAAGCTTACGGTTAGCGCTTTTATAAGTAGTGATTTTATAAGGGAAGACAGAATTCGTTTAGAACTATACAGACGACTAAGTAAAGCAAAAGATAAGGCAGAGGTTTATCTGATCCTAGAAGAAATGGAGGATAGATTTGGAAAACTCGATATTCCAACAAAACAATTTATTGATTTAATTTTTATCAAATTAAAAAGTTTGGAAAAAAATATCAAAACCATTAGTAATTACGAAATGAATATATCGATAATTTACAATGATGACAAGAAACAAGTTATCAAATCACCAAGCAGAGATGATGATGATATTTTGGGAACAGTTTTGAAGTTTTTAAATTAAAATATCAAACTTTATTGGATCGTGAAATGAAATATAAAAAAATGAAACTAAAAAATAAAAAAGAAGTGAGTTTATATGTTTAAAATATTAATTTTAATTAGCTGTGTCGTATTGTCTTTTGGTATAAATTTGCCAAAAATAAAAGATATTTCAACAATTCC
>CAIJNA010000170.1 GCA_903821805.1 uncultured Campylobacterota bacterium
CTGATGAAGATTTGCAAAAAGATAATCAGTTGAAATCTGGAATAGACATCTTAAAATCACTTATTTTAATGGCAAAATAAACTAAACCAAAGAGAGGAAACACAATGGAAAAAACAGAATTATTGTACGAAGGAAAAGCAAAAAAGATCTGGAAGACAAATGATGCAAATCTTTTGATTTCTGAATTTAAAGATGATTTGACAGCTTTTAATGGCGGGTTAAAGTCAAGCGAAGAAGGAAAGGGTGCCTTAAATAATAAAATCTCAACAGAGCTATTTAAGCTTTTAAATGAAAAAGGTGTTCAAACTCATTTTGTTGAGATGCAAGATGACAACCATATGCTTCATAAAGCTTGCGAAGTTATTTTAATTGAAGTAATTGTTAGAAATATTGCAACAGGAAGCTTGTCGAAAAATCTAGGAATTGAAAATGGAACTGTACTTCCGTTCACGCTTGTAGAGTTTGATTATAAAAATGATGCTCTTGGTGATCCAAAACTAAATGATCAACATTGTTTGATTCTAAATCTTGTAAAAAACGAAGATGAACTTTATGAGATAAGAAGAATGGCTAGAAAAATCAATGATATTTTAAAACCATATTTTTTTGAAAAAGGGTTAAAGTTGGTTGATTTTAAACTAGAATTCGGAAGAGACAAAAATGGAACAATTATTTTAATTGATGAAATTAGTCCAGATAATTGTAGATTTTGGGATATTGAGTCTGGAGAATCTTTGGATAAAGATAGGTTTAGACAAGGAAAAGGTGGGCTAAAATTAGCTTATGAAAACGTTTTAAATAGAATACTGGGGTAAATCATGAAAGCAATCGTAAATATAGGTCTTAAAAAAGGTGTACTTGATAGTGGTGGTAAGGCTACTCATCACACACTACAAACAATCGGTTTTGGAGATTTGGTAGCAGATGTTAGAGTTGGAAAACAAATCATAATGGAACTAAATACAACAGATAAAGATAAAGCAATGGCTGAAGTTACAAAAATGTGTAAAGATTTGTTGGCAAATACTGTTATTGAAGATTTTGAAATAATTTTAGAGGCTTAATTATGCACGTAGTAGTTTTACAATTTCCAGGGACAAACTGTGAATATGATACAAAATATGCATTTGAAAAATTAGGGGCAAAAGTTTCTATAGTTTGGCATGAAGAAAAATCAATCCCATCTGATACAACACTAGTTGTTTTGCCAGGAGGCTTCTCTTACGGAGATTATCTAAGAAGTGGCGCTTTAGCTAAACACGCACATGTTATGGATGCTGTAAAGACTTACGCAGACAATGGCGGATATGTTCTTGGTATATGTAATGGATTTCAAATTTTAACAGAGACAGGATTGCTTCCTGGTGCATTAAAAAGAAATGACAATTTACATTTTATTTCAAAACATCATCACATAAAAGTTGTAAGTAATGACAATAAATTTTTACAAGAATTAAATGTTGGAGACGTATTAAACATACCAGTTGCTCATCATGATGGAAACTTTTATATAGATAACGAAGGTCTTACAGAGCTTAAGGCGAACAATCAAGTATTGCTTCAGTATTGTGATTCTGACGGAAGAAATCAAATTTTAAATGGAAGCGTAGAGCAAATAGCAGGAATATGCAATAAGAACAAAAACGTATTTGGACTTATGCCTCATCCAGAAAGAGCCATGGAAATGTTGCTTGGATGTGATGATGGAATAAAAATGCTTAATGGCTTTTTGAAATAATAATTAAAGAAAATAAATATGATAAAAAACCTTTTACTTTTAGCTAGCTTCACATTGGCACTTTTGCAAACACCATTGTATTGCGAAGAAACAACACCTTCTAAAGCACCATCTGCTTCATCATTGTTTCCTGCTTCTAAAGTTCTGTATACGAAAATTATTTCATACCCTAAAGAGGTTTATACTAAAGAAAGGTTTGAAGTAAAAATCGAGGCAACTGTTTTACTTCCTGAGGAAACAACATTTTCTCTTTTTACTGACATTCCAAGCGTTCCAGAGCTTGATAAAGTAACTGATGAGATCGTTTGGTACAAAAAAGGAAACAATAAATACGAAGCAACATTAGTATTTAAAGCTAAAAACAACCAATTTAAATTTCCCATAATAGGTCTTTCAGTATTGGATGCAAACAATGTAGCACTTGATAAATCATTGTTGGTTCTTGATAATATAGCTTTCAAAAGTCTTCCAATAAATAAAGAATACTATACTAATGTTTCGGCGGCTAATCTTGAAATTCAAAATATGAAGATTAAGCAATATAACAATAATGAATTGCTTTGCTCTATGGAAATACATGGTACTGCTAGTAATCTTGCTGAATTTAAAATACCAAAATATTCAAATCAAGGAAGAAAAGAATTAGTAAGAAAAAATGGAGAAGAAGTTTTATACTACTTTGTGATACTTCCTATTGATACAACTGTTTTGAGATTTGATTATTATAATACTGTTCAAAAAGCTCTTACAACAATTGAAGCCCCGATTATACTTGAGGAAGACCTCGTAAGCACACAAACTGGTTTGAATCCAAATGAAGGGAATATGGATTTTTATAAACAAGTATTTACTGCATTTCTAACTACAATTTTATTTATGATTTATTATTACAAGCGATATAGAATTTTTCTTGCTGCAGCACTTATTTCATCTATTATTTTGATAACAATGTTAATGCCAAATTCTCATACAACGCTTCCAAAAAATCAGAAAGTTTATATTTTACCTACAGCAAATTCAACTGTATTTAAAATATTGCAAGAAGATGAAGAGGTTGAAGTTTTAATTAAACAAGATGAATTTAAAAAAGTATTATTTAAAAATAAAAATATCGGTTGGGTAAGAAATGACTAAAATTAGAGGAATTCTGATACTTCTACAATTTGGTATCACAGTTTCTGTAACTATTATTTTTATGTATTTATTAGGAAAAAAGCATAGACTCGCAAGAAAGATTTGGGGTAAACTACAGCTTGTTCTTATGGGCGCAAATATAGTTGAAACAGGTAAATATGATGAAAATGCTGATATGTTGATATTTAATCATCAGTCGATGATGGATATTATTTTATTTGAAGCAATCGCAAAACGCGATATAGCATGGGTTGCAAAAAAAGAAATAGGCGATATTGCTTGGTTCGGGCATATCTTAAAAGCATCAAATATGATAATGGTTGAGAGGGAAAGTAAAAAAAGTCTTATCCAGCTTTTAAAAGATGCAAAAGATAGGCTTGATGACGGTAGACAATTGTGTATTTTTCCAGAAGGTACAAGAACAGATGGCAAAGAGTTGAGAAAATTTAAAGCGGGTGCAAAAGTTATCGCGGAAAAATACAATTTGAGGGTTCAGCCTATAGTCATAGTGGGATCAATTGATGTTTTTGATTCTAAGCGAGCTACACAAAAAAGTGGGGATATAAAAATTATTTATTTAGACACGGTTCAAGCAGACAAGTCAACTTCGTGGTACGATGATGCTGAAAGCGAAATGAAAACAATCCTTACTAAGAATCTTGCGGAGTAAATATGGACGGACTTTTAGATGTTAAAAAGCAAATTAAAACTTATGTCGAAACGATAGCAGATCAAAAAAGTATAGAACTCTTAGATTTACTTCCATCTGGGAAAATGCTTAGAAGCAAACTTATCTTAAAAATTGCTGGTATATCGGATGAATCAATTAAGCTTTGTGCTGTAGTTGAAATGATACATGCTGCTTCACTGCTTCACGATGATGTAATTGATGATGCAACAACAAGACGAGGACAACAAACAATCAATAGTATTTTTGATAATAAAACATCTATTATGTTTGGAGATATTTTGTATTCTAAAGCTTTTACTGAGCTAACTAAGATGCCACAGAATATAGCATATACAATTTCAAATGCAGTAACACTACTTAGTGTTGGTGAGCTTATTGATGTTGAGCTAAGTAAAACATTCAACACTTCATATGATAAATATTTGGACATGATCTATAAAAAAACAGCTTCCCTAATTGAAGCAAGTGCAAAAAGCGCTGCAATTATGAGCTCTAAAAATTCTGATAACTTTTCTATTTATGGTCGAAACTTGGGATTGGCATTTCAAATGATAGACGATATTTTAGATATTACAGAAGATAGTGCTAAGCTCGGCAAGCCATCGATGCTTGATTTTGTAGAAGGTAAAGTAACAATACCATATCTTTTATTGTGGGATCGAATCAATGATGGTGACAAGTTAATTCTTCAAAGTCTTTACAAAAAAGCATTAACGCATGATGAATTGGAATGGATAAAATCTAAAATGAATGAGACTAGTGTTGTAATGGATAGCATTAAGATGGCTAGAAAATATGGACTGGAAGCTATTGAAGCCATTAAAGATGAACAAAATGAAGAACTAGTTTTGATTATGACATCTATGATAGAAAGAGATTTTTAATATTTCAAACAATAATATTAAAACGTTTTTACTGAGCAACTAATCATGAAGCAAATTGCAATTATAGCACCAACTGCATCTGGTAAAACTGCATTATCAATACAACTCGCTCACCAAACAAATAGTATAATTGTGTCTTTAGATAGTCTTTCGATATATAAAGAAATTGATGTAAGCTCAGCAAAGCCAACTATTGAAGAACGAGATGGGATAATACATTTTGGGATAGATGAGATTTATCCGGATGAACAATTTGATGTTATTAAATTTATAGAAATTTATGAAAAAGCAAAATCATTTGCCTTGAAACATGAAAAAAACATTATTATTGTCGGAGGGACAAGTTTTTATTTAAAAGCAATGATTGATGGAATTTCAAGCAGCCCAGAAATTTCAGAATCTACCATGAGACAAGTATCACAACTTACAGAGAATCTTGCAGCTGCATATAATTATCTTTTTGAAATAGATCAAGAGTACATGCGTGATATAAAACCACAAGATAGCTATAGAATACAAAAACTACTTTCGTTGTATTTAGAAACGGACAAAACCCCAACAAATTTTTTTAATGAAAATCCCCCTAAATCGATTATAAATAAAAATGATATTAGACTTTTTGAAATAGTATGGGATAGAGATGAGCTTCGAACCAGGATAAGACAAAGAACACAAAAAATGATTTTGTTAGGGCTACTTGATGAAGTTATATATTTAGAGAAGAAATACAAAAGAAATATAGTTCCTATGGGTGCTATAGGTATTAAAGAGACTTTAGAATATCTTGATGGAAAGATTGATTTAAAAACTCTGGAGGACAAAATAGCATTCGCAACAAATGGTTTAGCAAAGCGACAGCGCACATTCAATAATGGACAATTTGAGCATGTTTTTAAGGGAAATATTGAAGAGCTTGAAGTTGAAATAATGAGATATTTTAATAAGCCTTTAGATAATATCCAACAATGAAGACAAACTCAAAGCTGATAATATTTGACATGGACGGAACGCTTATAGATAGCGGGAATGTAATTACAAATACAATTAATTTTGTTAGAAGTAATTTTGGGCTCGAGAAACTTTCAAAAGAAACTATGCTTTTGGCACTTAATGATCCTGCCATAAATGGAGCAGAATTTTTTTATGAGACAGATAAATTTACCGATAAACAAAGAGAATTATTTGGTCAATATTATGATAAGCATTGCATTAGTGATATTGTTTTATATGATGGAATAGAAGTTCTTCTGCAAACATTAAAATCCAATTATCAATTAAGTGTCGCTACAAATGCTAGCAGTATTTATGCCAACAAGATGTTGGATTTTTTGGGAATCAAAGATTATTTTTCAATTATTGTTGGCGCAGACATGGTTGAACATCCAAAGCCAAAAGGTGATATGTTAAAGTTTAGCTGCGAAAAACTTCAAATACTTAAAGAAAATTCAATTATGGTTGGTGATAGCAAAAAAGACTTGCATGCTGCAAAAGACTTTGGAATACGATGTGTCCTTGTAAACTGGGGATTTAGCGAGCATCAAGAAAACGAAGGAACAAATATTGTTCATGATGTTGTTGGATTAATCAATGAAATAGATAAAATAAACATGAGAGGTAAAATATGAGAATTGTAATACCAGTAGATGCTGATGATTTGGAAGAAGCCAAGATAACAACTATAGATGAGGCTAGCTTTTGGCTTTTTTTTGAAATGGAAGGCGGAAAACCTTCTAATGAAAAGTTTTATGAAACATGGCAAGAGATAGATAATGTTGAGATCGTAATTTTAAAAAGTCAAACGGAAAATGTTTGGCAGTTTATGGAGCAAAATATTGCAGTTCTTGTAACTTCAACACAAATGTATTTTGAAGATATAGTCGAAGGTTACATTTTTAAAGAACTTTACGATTTAAATATATAAGGAAAAATATGAAAAAAATACTACTTTGCATAGCATTGGCAGCATCTGTTTACGGAGCAGAAGCTACACAGACAAGAACAGGTTACTTGGATGATAAAACTTTAGATTCAGATGATTTAAGACTTTTTGTTGGATTTGATGGGTCTTATAATTATTTTCAATCAACTGCAAATTTAGATAAAAGTGGATTTGGACATAGCTTTTATGTTGGTATGCCAATATTAAGTACAGAGCTTATCTTAAAGCAACATAGTACGGGTACTAGTAATTTTAATTTAACCAATGACAGTATTACTATGAATATACCAATTAGCGGAACAGGTTCTAGAATGGTTTATATGGGAATCATCGGAGGAAATTCTAAAGTAACTTATAATGATGGAACTTTAAGTGCTAATAATTTAGATTCTCAAAACAAATCTTTTAGCGGAAGTTTTTATGGAGCTCACATTGGGAAGAGATATAAATTTAGTCAAAACTTTTTTACTAGAATGGAATTTGAATATTTAAAATACAAGAAATCATCTGCTGATCAATTAGGAATAGGAAGTTCTATTGGGTTTGTTTATGGAGTAGAGTATAGATTTTAAAACTACATCCTAAATATTTTATAGAGTATAAATTATTTAGGATGCTCAGATAAACTTAATATTTACTATATTAAGTCACATCCTTTGTCGCCAGCAATAATTTCACCGATTACATATCCATCTGTATTTGCAAGTACAGCATCAACATTTGTTGGGTTAACCACTAAAATCATACCAACACCCATATTGAATGCTCTATACATTTCATTTTCTTCAACATATTTCCCCATTAGTTCAAATATTGGAAGCACTCTAACTTGATCCTTTTTTACCACAGCTCGCAAATTATCAGGTAGCACTCTTGGTAGATTTTCAATAATTCCACCACCAGTTATATGAGCTAAAGCGTTTATTTTGTCTTTGTTTGCCTTAAATTCTTTTACATATATTCTTGTAGGCTCAAGCAAAGTTTCTATTAATGTTCGTCCATTAAATTCATCTTCAAATTTCATTCCAAGTTTTTCTAAAAGTAATTTTCTAACCAAACTAAATCCGTTTGAATGAACACCAGAACTTGGAAGAGCAATTAAAATATCACCAGCTTTAACCTGCTCTATTCTATTCATTTCAGATTTTTCAGCTATACCTACACAAAATCCTGCAAGGTCAAAATCACCTTCTTTGTACATTCCTGGCATTTCAGCAGTTTCTCCACCAATTAAAGCACATTCACTTCTGATACAACCTTCAGCGATACCTTTTACTACTTGCGTAGCTTCACTAACCTCTAGTTTAGCAGTTGCATAGTAATCCAGGAAAAATAGAGGCTCACCAAAATTACAAAGCAAATCATTAGTACACATAGCAACCAAATCTATACCAACAGTATCAAATATTCCACTGTCTATTGCAAGTTTTAGTTTTGTTCCAACACCATCAGTTCCAGCAAGAATAACTGGCTCTTTATATCCCTTTGGAAGTTCAAACGCTCCAGCAAAAGAACCAATACCTCCCAAAACACCAGGTATTTTTGTTGATCTTACGAACGGCTTGATGTTTTCGACAAAACTATTTCCAGCGTCAATATCAACACCAGCATCTTTATATGAAATTGTACTCATCTTGTAATCCTTAAATTTATTTTTTATTTTTTATGAAATTTATTTACTGTTTTATTTAACAGTACACTTCTTGCTAACAATACATATTGGACAAAAATCTGCTAAACCAGCTATTAAAGGAATAATCCCTAAATAAAACCAATATATACCAGTATATACTCCTGCACCTATTAAAACTATCCCTAGTAATATTCTAAATTTTCTACAAAAACTTCTTATTTTGTCGTATGTGTTCATTCTTTTCGCCTTTAAAATTCTAATCTCAATTTTGTCAAGATTGTATCAAAAACGTGCTTAGATTTGTTTTGTGTGTTAATTGTGTGAAATTAAAGATAAAGCGGTTGATATTGTTTCTAAATGTAACATTATAATAAAAAATTATGCAGGCAGTGACAAAATATATTTAATGCTATTCTAATGCTATTTACAATTCGTAAAGTTTATACGAAAATAAAAAAAGGAGAATATCATGGATCAAATGATGATTGAAAAAATCAAATCAAATCCAAAGTATCAAGAGCTTGTTGCAAAACGAAGTTCTTTTGCTTTAAAACTTACAATTATTATGCTTGTAATGTATTACGCTTTCATACTTGTAATTGCTTTTGATAAAGCATTATTAGGTGTTAGTTTAAGTGGAGGAGTTACTACTGTTGGAATTCCAGTTGGGATTGCAATTATTGTAATTTCTTTCGTTTTAACAGGAATATATACAAATAAAGCAAATACAGAATTCGATGACCTAACAAATGCGGTTAAAGATGATGTAGCAAAGTGGAGTAAATAATGAAAAGAGTATTATTGATTTTATCAGTATTAGCATTAGGCGCTATGAGTCTATATGGTGCCGGTGGTGACATGGGTGTACAAGGCCAAAGAGGTGTAAATACTTCGGCTATAGTTATGTTTCTTTTATTCGTTGGAGCTACATTAGGTATTACTTATTGGGCAGCAAAAAGAACAAAAACAGCTAAAGACTTTTATACAGCTGGTGGAGGAATTACAGGTTTCCAAAATGGTTTAGCAATTGCTGGAGATTATATGTCAGCTGCTTCATTCCTTGGTATTTCTGGTATGGTTTATATGAGTGGTTATGATGGACTTATTTACTCTATTGGTTTCCTTGTTGGTTGGCCAATTATTCTTTTCATGGTTGCAGAGCAACTTAGAAATCTTGGTAAATATACATTTGCAGACGTTGCATCTTATAGACTTGGTCAAAAAGAAATCAGAAGTTTAGCGGCTATTGGTTCACTTGTAACTGTTATTCTTTATCTAATCGCACAAATGGTTGGAGCGGGACAACTTATTAAAGTTTTATTTGGTCTTGATTATGAAATCGCAGTTGTTTTAGTTGGTATATTAATGATTCTTTATGTTACATTTGGTGGTATGCTTGCAACTACTTGGGTACAAATCATTAAAGCAGTATTACTTTTATCTGGTGCTTCTTTCATTGCTGTTGCAGTACTTGCTCATTTTAACTTCTCATTAGAGGCGCTATTTGCTGAAGCTGTAAATATTAAACATACATTATCAATTGGTGCTAATGCCGCTGCTGATCTTGCAAGAGAAGCTAATGCTACTGCTGCGTATGCCGCAAGTGCTATAGATGCTAATGCTACTGTAATCGAAGCTGCAAAATCTGCATCTGAAGAACTTGTTAAAGCTGAAAAAGCTGCAAAAACTGCAGGTGTAAATATCATGGCTCCAGGTGGGCTTGTAAGTGATCCTATTTCTGCTATTTCTTTAGGTTTAGCACTTATGCTTGGTACTGCTGGTCTTCCTCATATTCTTATGAGATTCTTTACAGTTGCTGATGCTAAAGAAGCTAGAAAATCAGTATTCTTTGCAACAGGATTTATTGGTTACTTCTATATGTTAACATTCATTATCGGTTTTGGTGCGATTGTATTACTTACAAATAATCCTCAATTCTTTGACGAAGCTGGTAAACTAATTGGTGGAACAAATATGGCTGCTATCCATTTAAGTCAAGCTGTAGGTGGAGACCTATTCTTAGGATTTATTTCTGCAGTTGCATTTGCTACAATTTTAGCGGTTGTTTCTGGTTTAACTCTTTCAGGTGCTTCTGCTGTATCACATGATCTTTACGCAAGTGTTTTTGCAAAAGGTAAAGTTGATGAAGCAAAAGAAATGAAAGTTTCTAAAATAGCTACAGTTGTGCTTGGTGTATTAGCAATCTTACTTGGTATTGCATTCCAAGAGCAAAATGTTGCATTCATGGTTGGACTAGCGTTCTCTATTGCTGCATCATCAAACTTCCCTGTTTTATTCCTTTCAATTTACTGGAGTAAACTAACAACTAGAGGTGCTGTAATTGGTGGAAGCTTAGGTCTTGCTACTGCTATCGTTCTTGTTATCCTTGGCCCAACAGTTTGGGTTGATACATTAAAACATGCAACAGCAATTTTCCCTTATAAATATCCAGCAATTTTCTCTGTAACAGTTGCATTTGTTGGTATTTGGTTCTTCTCTATCACTGATAAAAGCGAAAGAGCAAAACTTGACAAAGAAGGTTTTGAAGCTCAAAACATTAGATGTCAAACAGGTATCGGAGCTGACGGAGCTACTGCTCACTAAGTTCTTTTTAAAAAGTCGACTTCGGTCGACTTTTTTTATTTCTAAACTCTTAAATCTATTCTTTTCTAATTTAAAAAAATAAACTCAAAATATTAAAAATAAAACTAACTTTTTTTAATAAAAAACAATCTAATCTAGCATTAACAAATTTTTTGGCATAATCCACCTATAGCAAAGGTATTTATTTCGGAAACGAAATGGATGCCTTTTGTAATGTTTAGACAAAATTAAAAAATATTTATAATTAGGTAGGAAAAAATGCTACTCACACCAGGACCAACTCCAGTACCAGAATTCGTAAGAGCCGCAATGGCAACTGAAACGCTTCATCATAGAACACCAGAATTTGAAGCTATTTTTAAAAATACAAGAGAACTTCTTCTTGAAATACTTGATATGCCAGAAGCATTAATGCTTTCTTCAAGCGGAACAGGAGCTATGGAGGCATGCGTTTTAAATTTAACTGCCAAGAAATCTCTTACAATTAATAGTGGAAAATTTGGAGAAAGATTTGGAAAAATTTGTAAAGCCATGAATATTCCAAATACAGAAATTAAAAATCCATGGGATACTCCAGTTAACGTTGAAGATGTAATTAATGCTGTAAAAAATGATCCAGAGATAGATTCAATTTGTATTCAAATTTGTGAAAGTGCAGGTGGATTAAGACATCCTGTCGAAGAAATTGCAGCAAAAGTAAAAGCAATTAACAGTGATATTATAATTATTGCAGACGGTATAACGGCTGTTGGCGTTGAAAAAATAGACACTACAAATATTGATGCACTAATAACAGGAAGCCAAAAAGCACTTATGCTTCCACCTGGTCTTGCCATGATTGGATTAAGCGATAAAGCAGTTGCAAAACTTGAAACAAATGCTAAGGGTTACTATTTTAATCTTGCTACTGAATTAAAAAATCAGAGAAAAAATACTACAGCTTGGACTGCCGCAACAACATTAATTATTGGTCTGGGCGCAATATTGGAAAAAATAAAAGCAGACGGTTTTGAAAATCTTTATACTGATACAAAAAAAAGAGCAGAAGCTTCACGAGAAGCTTTAAAAGCAATTGGACTTCCTGTTTATCCTAAAACACCAGCTGATAGTATGACTACAATTTACAGTGAGAAGTCAAATGAAATCAGAAAAGTTCTAAAAAATAAATATGATGTAAATATAGCTGGCGGACAAGACGATTTGAATGGAAAGATTTTTAGAATAAATCACATGGGACTTGTTGCATCATTTGAAGCTTCATGGGCAGTTAATGCTGTAGAAAAAGCAATGGATGACTTGGGCATTAGAACTTTTGATGGAACAGCAAATAAAGTATTTATGGAAACTTATTTCAGATGATTTTTGAACACGAAATACCAGACGGTTGTAGACTTTATTTTGGAGATATTGCTAAAACAAAAAGAGTTTTAGAGAATAAAGTGAGCGACTTCTTTGATGACAGGGGTTTTATGGAAATAGTAACACCTAATTTTTCATATTCTGGTCACCAAAGTATTGATGATGAAACAAAACTTATTAAGCTAAACGACAAAGACAATAATCAGTTAACACTAAGAGCGGATAGCACACTTGATGTTGCTAGAATTATTACAAAAAGATTAGGAAGAACAACTGATCATAAAAAATGGTTTTATATCCAACCAATTTTTTCATATCCATCTATTGAAAATTATCAAATAGGTTGTGAGTGGCTAGAGCATAAAGAGTTTAGCGATGTAATAAATATTACAAGTGAAATTTTTGAAATGCTGAAAATAAATCCATTAATACAAATTTCTAATTTGAATATCCCAAAGATAATCTCAAAGGAATTTAATATACCAATTAGCTATTTTAAAGATGGCGAAATGGCGAAATTATTTTCAATGAAAATAGATTGGTTGGATAAATTAATTTATGTTCAAACAAAAGAAGATTTAGAACAAGTATATTCTTTGTTGCCAAATTGTTTGAAGCAGGAAGCTATGAAATTAATTGATATTGCTGCGAAATTGACGTATACAAATATTACACTTTCTCCATTATATTTTGACAGTATGAAGTATTATGAAGATATTTATTTTCGTGCAATAGTTGAAAATGATACTATGGCAAAAGGTGGACAGTACTATAGCGATGGTGTAGAGTCATTGGGATTCGCATTATGTACAGACAATTTATTAAAAATATTAGAAAAATAAGAGGGGACAAAATGAGTAAAGCAGATATTATCGTAGGAATTCAATGGGGCGACGAGGGAAAAGGAAAAATTGTTGACAAATTAGCTCAAGAATATGACGTAGTTTGTAGAAGCCAAGGTGGACACAATGCAGGTCACACAATCTGGGTTGATGGCGTAAGATTTGCACTTCATTTGGTTCCTTCTGGTATTTTAAATCCAAAAGCTGTGAATGTTATAGGAAATGGTGTAGTTCTAAATCCACCATCTATTATCAAAGAACTAACTCAGTTTTCGGATCTTGAGGGAAGACTTTTGATTAGTGAAAAAGCTCAATTAAATCTTCCTTATCATAGTTTGATTGACCTTGCAAGAGAAAAATTAAAAGGTTCAAATGCAATTGGTACAACTGGAAAAGGTATCGGACCAGCATATTCGGATAAAATCAATAGAATTGGTCATCGTGCTGGAGAGCTTTTAAATCCAGCTAAATTGTATGAAAGTATTTTGGAATATTTTGCTCAAAACAAAATAATTTTTGATGCTTTAGATATTGTTTTGCCTTCAAACGAAGAACTGAAGGGTCAGCTTGAAGAGTATTCTAGAGAACTTTCACCTTTTATAGTAAATACAACAAATTATGTCTGGAAAGCTTTAGAAGAAAACAAAAGAGTTCTGCTTGAGGGTGCTCAGGGGACAATGTTAGATATTGACCATGGAACTTACCCTTATGTTACAAGTTCAAATACAGTAAGTGCTGGCGCTTGTACTGGACTTGGTTTGAATCCAAAAGATATCGGAACTATAACAGGAATAACAAAAGCTTACTGTACTAGAGTTGGAAATGGACCATTCCCAAGTGAAGATTTTGGTGATGATGGTGAAACAATGGCTAGAGTTGGAAAAGAATTTGGAACAACAACTGGTAGAAAAAGAAGATGTGGATGGTTTGATGCAGTAGCCGTTAAATATGCAAGTAGATTAAATGGTTGCGATCAATTATCGCTTATGAAACTAGATGTTTTAGATGGATTTGACGTTCTAAAAATCTGTGTAGCATATGAGCTAAACGGTGAAATTATAGATTATATGCCAAGTGATTTGGATAATGTAAAACCAGTCTATGAAGAAATTAAAGGATGGGATAGTGTTGTTGGATGTAGAGATTTTGATAAATTACCAGCAACAGCAAAACAATATATTACAAGAATAGAAGAATTAACAAAAACAAAAGTTGGAATCATTTCAACTTCGCCTGAACGAGAAGATACAATAATTAGATAATATCCGCAATATCTTCTTTGGTTCCCCAAAGATTAGATTGCAAAAGAAACAAAATAAGGAGTATAGAATGAAACTAAAAAAACAACATGCAAACTTTCTAGCAAGAAAAATAACAAAAGATTTATTACACAGCGAATTTATAGAGGCTAGAAAAGATAGGATGGCAATAACAGCCGAATGTGAACGAATTTTGCTTGAAGATATAGAAAAAGAAGTGAAACTTGATGATGGAGTTTATTATAATAAATATATGCAGGGTAATAAAATTAAAATGTCAAAACCACTAAATCAAGATTCTGTTAAATATTCCGACGGTACTCCAGCAACAGAAGAACAACTTTCAAAAGATGTA
>CAIJNA010000171.1 GCA_903821805.1 uncultured Campylobacterota bacterium
ATAAAAAATAACATATTAGTATTGTATTTTTAAATCATTTTATTTATTGAATATTTTTTATAAAATTACTAAGAATAAGAGAAATTTAAGCAATACTTTAAATACTTTTAAGTAGAATTGCGAAAATTTTTTAATCGATAAGATTATTTGAAAAGGGAATAAAATGGCAAGAAGATGTATGATATCTGGAAAAGGTCCAATGAGCGGAAATAATGTAAGTCATGCTAAAAACAGAACTAAAAGAAGATTTTTACCAAATTTAAGAAGTGTTAGAATACAACTTGAAGATGGAACTTCTACTAAAATTAGAATTTGTGCAAAAGAATTAAGAACACTTAAAAAAAGTTCATAAGACTTATATGTTTAAGAAAAAGGTGTGTTGCTGTAAGCAATGCACCTTTTTTTATTTCTTTAATATAATTGAAACGATATTGTAATTAAATAAAAATATAATAATAAAAAAAGGAAGAAAATATGTTTAGTATATTTCCACTAAATGGCTATATTAGCGATATCAATGGATTTTATTGTGATGGGATTAGTGCTGGATTAAAAGCAAATAATCAGCTGGATATTGGGTTTATTTATAGTAGCTCATTATGTGAAGTAGAAAGTATCTTTACAAAAAATAGATTTCAAGCTGCACCATTAAAGCATTTTATCAACAAATCAAATACTCTTTCGAATTTTGTACTTATTAATTCTAAAAATGCAAATGCCATGACTGGACAACAAGGCATTGATGATATTAATGAGCTATTCGAAGAACTTCAAAAATCATTACCAAATATTCATAATCCAATCATGAGCAGTACTGGCGTAATTGGTGTTAGATTACCAAAAGAAAAGATTCTTGAAGCTGCTAAAACATTTGATTTAAGCAATAAAGATGGAGCTAATTTAAGTCATGCGATTATGACAACTGATGCTTATCCAAAAAGTTGTCTTTATGAAGTGAAACTTGCTGATGGCAAAACTTTTAGAATTGGTGCAGTGGCGAAAGGTGCTGGGATGATAAATCCAAATCTAGCAACAATGCTTTGTTTTATTTGTACAGATGCAGATGTTCCAAAAGATGACATGAAAGAAGCTTTGCTTGAAAATACACATACTACATTCAATGCAATTAGCGTTGATGGAGATACTTCAACAAATGATACAGTAATGCTTTTAGCTAATAAAAATGCATCATGCTATGATAAAACTGCATTCAAAGAAGCCCTTAGAATTGTCATGAATGAAATCGCAATGCTTGTGGTTTCGGATGGCGAAGGGGCAAAAAAAGCTGTTGGCTTTGAAGTTATTGGAGCATTCAATGATAAAGAAGCTGAGCTGATTGCAAAAAATCTTTCAAATTCACTTTTAGTTAAAACTGCTCTGTTTGGTGAAGATCCAAACTGGGGAAGAATAGCTTCAACAATAGGTGCAAGTGGTGCAAAATGTGATGAAACAACATTGACTATAAGTTTTGAGAATGTTCTTGTTTATAATAAAGGTGAAATAATTTTCACTAAAGAAGTTGAAGAGAAAGCTGCTTTAGTTTTACAACAAGATTCATTCAAAGTGACTTGCAATATAGGACTTGGAAATTCTCAATTCACAGCATATGGATGTGATTTAGGATATGAATACGTAAAGATAAATGCCGATTACAGAACTTAAAATATTAAGAATAAGTGAATGATTTTTTAGATACACTTCCAAAATTTTACACAAAAGGACAAATAATGTTTCACGAATACAGAGACTTAGTAACAGAATTAAAAATTTCGAATGCACATTTTAAAAAAGTGTTTGACGAGCATAATGATTTAAATGACCAACTTGAAAAAGCTGAGGCTGGTGGAGTTGACCATATTGACCACCTTGAAATTGAAAAAATGAAAAAAGCTAAACTTAAATTAAAAGATGAAGCTTACGCAATGATTATGGATTATAAACATAGTAAAAACTAATATTTTGTAAGTATTAACAA
>CAIJNA010000172.1 GCA_903821805.1 uncultured Campylobacterota bacterium
ATAAGTTTTTTGGAGATAATCTTTCTATATATAAAAATTACACAATAGTTTTGATGATTTTCATGGCAAGCTTGAGAGCTTGGGAACGGTGTGAAATATCTTTTTTTAAATCAGCTGGCAATTCGCCTAAAGTTTTATTGTATCCATGTGGAATAAAAATTGGATCATAACCAAATCCACCATCTCCATGAACTGTATCTATAACATCACCATATAACCAACCATGAGTTGTGTAAATATTATTTTTATATGAAATTGCTATGCATGCTGTGTAGAATGCGGATGTTTTTGCAAGTTGTTTTGTTTTTAGATTTTCTGTGAGTTTAATAATATTATCTTTATCTGTTGCATTTGGTCCTGCATATCTTGCGCTGTAAATATTTGGTTCTCCAGATAGAGCATTAACGCTTAGTCCACTATCATCAGATATAACTAAATAATTATCTAAGCTTTTGTTATCGCTTATCATCTCAGCAATAGTTTTTGCTTTCTTTATAGCATTTTCTTGAAAAGTATTACCATCTTCCTCTATATCAATATCACCTAAAATATCTTTCATTGTAACTATTTCATACTCTGGTAAAAGAGCTTTAAGCTCTTTAATTTTTCCTTGATTTGTTGAGGCTAAAACTATTGTCATAATTATTTTATGTACTATTCTTGTTCTGTTGGCTCAGCAGACACTTCTTCTGAAGTTTGAGCATTTGCAGCTGCTTGCGCACCATGAATTTCAGAAATTATTTGAGTAAGAGCTATAAGCCCTAAATGATAACCAAATGGTCCAAAACCTGTTATTACTCCTGTACTTGCGCTTGCTGTAATTGATTTTTGTCTAAATTCTTCTCTATGATATATGTTTGAAATATGAACTTCAACAGTTGGCAATGCTACAGCTTTTAGTGCATCTGCAATTGCAATGCTTGTATGCGTGTAAGCAGCTGGATTTATAAGGATTCCGTTTACAGTTCCCATACACTCTTGAATTCTATCAATAATTTCACCTTCTAAATTTGATTGAAAGAATTCAAGTTCAATTCCATTTTGTGAAGCGCTAGCTTCTAATTGAGCATGAATCTGATCCAAAGTCATTGGTCCATAAATATGTCTTTCTCTCATTCCCAACATATTTAAATTTGGTCCTTGAATAACTGCTATTTTCATAAATAATCCTTCTTTGTGTTAATAATTTTTAATTTGCTATAATAACCAAAACAAACTAAAATCAAATAAATATAGGACCAAAATGAACTTTTTAGCCAGCGATTGGATATTAACTTGTGATGAAAATTTTGCAATTATTAAAGATGGAGTAATTGTATTTGATGAAACAATAATAGATATAAATACAAAAGAAAATATTGAAAAGAAATATCCAGAATGTGAAATTGTATACCAAGGTGAAAATAGCGTTATTATGCCTGGACTTATTAATGCGCACCTTCATCTTGAATTTAGTGCCAACAAAACAACTCTAAGCTATGGAAATTTTGTTAAATGGCTTTTTTCTGTTATTCAAAATCGCGAAGAATTAATTGAGAAAGCAACGAAAGAGCTTATGGATAATGAATTGAATAAATTACTTTCAAATGGAACAACAACCATTGGTGCGATTAGTTCATATGGATTTGATTTAAATTCATGTTCAGAAACAAAATTAAATGTAGTTTATTTTACTGAAATTTTAGGTAGTAAGCCAGAAATGATAGATACACTATTGCAAGACTTTAGAGAGAAATTTCTTCTAGCAAAAAAACATAAATCAGCTAACTTTATACCTGCAATAGCTATCCATTCTCCATATTCAACACATCCATTTTTAATTCGTGAAGCTTTACGTATAGCAAGAGAAGAAAATGCGCCTGTATCTGCTCATTTTATGGAAAGTCCTGCAGAAAACGATTGGCTGAATTATTCAAATGGTGAATTTGCGATGTTCTTTAAAGATATGCTAAATCAACAAAAATCACTACAAACACCAAGTGAATTTTTGATGTCATTTAAGAATACAAATAAATTGAGCTTTACTCATTGCGTTGAAGCCAATAAAGATGAATTATCAAAAATCAAAGAACTTGGAGCAACTATTATACATTGCCCAAATTCAAATAGATTACTAAATAATAAAACTTTAAATTTAGAATATATGGATAGTATTCCTCTTGCTATTGGTACAGATGGGCTTAGTTCAAACTACACTTTAGATTTGTTTGAAGAGCTAAAAAGTGCTTTTTTCATTCACAAACAATTTCAAACTGAGGAATTGGCAAATAAACTTATATTGTCAGCAACTAATGGTGGAGCAATTGCTCTTGGGCTAGAAAATAAAGGTAGTTTAAAAATAGCAAAAGATTCTGATTTGATTGTTTTCAATCTTCCAGATTCTGTAGAAATTGAGAATTTAACAACTTCAATTATTTTACACAAAACAAAAGTAAATAAAACATTCATAAGGGGAAATAATGAACTTAACTAATTTATTTCAAAATATTCTTTTACCAATTACGGCAACAATTTCTTTTATTCAAAATCACTTTAAAGCAACAGTGTTAGTTCTTGTAGTGTTTTTTATTTATCAAAATTCTAATAGTGAGAAACTAGTTACTCCAAATTTAAAAACCATACATCTTGATGGTGCTATTATGGATGCAAGTTTTGTTTTGGAAGAGATCGAGAAGACAAAAAAAGATGATTCAATAAAAGGTGTTTTGCTTGATGTTAATTCTCCAGGAGGAGCTGTAGCTCCTTCAATTGAGATTGCATATGCAATAAAAGAACTAAATCAAATCAAGCCAGTTATTGCTTATGCAAGTGGGACTATGGCGAGCGGTAGTTACTATTCATCAATTTTCGCGTCAAAAATAGTTGCAAATCCAGGAAGTATGATCGGAAGCATTGGTGTTATTATGGAAAGTGTTGATGCGAGTTCTTTAATGAGTAAATTAGGAATTAAAACTCAGACTGTAAAAATGGGAACATACAAAGAAGCTGGCACACCAACAAGAAAATGGACAAAAGAAGAATTAGCAGAGCTAAATAAAGTTATTTTAGGAACATACGACATGTTTGTTCAAGATGTTGCGAATGCTAGAAAATTAAAAATTGAAGATAAAAATAAATATGCCGATGCTCATATATTTACAGCGAGTCAAGCAAAAGATGTTGGACTAGTTGATACTGTTGCAACAATGACTCAAGCAAAAAAAATGGTTGAAGTAGCTGCAAAAGTACAAGATCCAGTTTGGGACAAAAAAGACAAAATGGACAAATTCTTAGATAAATTAGCAAATGAAACTATCAGCAAGATAGCACTTACTGGTTCAAAACTAGTTGCCTACTAAATATCAATCTATATATTTAGTGATTTTTGAAGTATTTTACATTGGAATTTATTTTTAGGCGTTTCCAAAGTTATTTCATCTGAAATATTAAAATTATCAATATCAATAATTTTATTTTCTTTAGTAACTTGAACGAAACCTTTATTGATTTTTTTATTTGGGTGATTATTTTCAAAAACTTGAACAACAAAATCAATCTTTTTTTGTTGTTCAATTAAAAATTGTTGATGTCTCTGTATAATTTGTTTTTTAATATATGAAATTGTTTGCTCAATCAGACTAAATCTTTTTGAAAATGAATGTTGGTTAAATAATGATCTCATGCTTTCCAATGCGAAACTTTTAGTTTGAAATATTATTTTTAATTTTGAATTTAATTCATCTTTAAAACCATCTACATACATAATTAAATCATTAATATTAGGTGTGGATATCTCAATTGCATTGGATGGTGTACTCGCTCTAACATCTGCAACAAAATCACTTATAACAAAATCATTCTCATGTCCAACTGCACTAATAATTGGTGTTTTAGAATTAAATATAGCATCTGCTACATTTTCTTCATTAAAAGCCCATAAGTCTTCAATGCTTCCTCCACCTCTTCCAACTATCATAATGCTATCTTTAACATTTGAAGCTAAGCTATCAGCAAATTTGATACTTCTAGCAATATCATCTTTAGCGCCTACACCCTGAACTAAGGTTGGTATCAAAATCATCTTAGCAATAGGATAACGATGCGCTAATATTTTTTTCATATCTTCAATGGCTGCACCTGTATTTGATGTTACAACGTAAATATTTTTTGGATAATCTGGAAGTTCTTTTTTGATAGATTTATAAAAATATCCCTTGATTTGTAGTTTAGTTTTTAGTTGCTCAAAAGCCAAAGAAAGTTCTCCAACTCCGCTAGGCTCAATTTTTGTGCATAAAATTTGATAAGTACCCCTTGGAACATAAACTGTGACACTACCTCTGATAGTTATCTTCATGCCAGGTGTTAATTTAAATTTTAAATATTGTGCATTTCCCTTGAACATGACACATGAAATAGTAGATTTATCATCTTTAATACTAAAATAAATATGACCACTACTATGATATGTTAAATTTGAAATTTCACCATCAACATAAACATTAGAAAATGTTGTTTCCAATAGAGCATTTATTTGGTTATTGAGCTCATTTACTGTTAATGGAACATTCAAGTTATATCCAATTAAATTTTTCTAGCTATAAAAGTTGTACTCATATCAAGAGAATACCCTTGAGTAAAAATAGGTTCAAGTCCAACAGATTTTAATTCATTAATCATCTCTTTTGTTGTTATAAAACTATCAATCGATGCTGGCAAATACATATAAGCTTCACTATCGCCCGAAATAAGTCCTCCAATGACTGGCATAATTCTATGCATATAGAAATTTGTAATTTTTGCTGCTAAATCATTTTTATCATTTTTAGTGAACTCTAAAATTACTAAAATACCATTTGGTTTTAAAACTCTTGCGAATTCTTCAAGTGCTTCTTGTCTTTTAACTACATTTCTTATCCCGTAAGATATTGAAATAATGTCAGCACTTTCATTATCAAGTGGCAGATTTTCAGCTCCAGCTTCAATAAAGATACCATCTTGTATTTTTGTTTTTCCAACCTCCATCATTCCAACACTAGGGTCAATTCCTATAATTTTATCAAGAGTAATAGTATTGTTTGATGCTATATTTTTCCAATCTATCATAAGGTCACCAGTTCCACAAGCTACATCAACGATAGTATCAATATGTTGTTTATTGTAAAAAGAAAATACCATATTGCAAGCCTTAGCTCTCCATAATTTGTCAATTCCCATACTTAAAATTCTATTTGCCAAATCATATGTTTTAGCTATTTTATTAAACATACTTACTATTTCTTCTTGATTTCTACTCACGGGATCTCCTTAATTTTGACTATTTGTCTTATATTTATTATATTTTATTCTAACTAAGTTTATATTTACAATCGCTTTTCATTTTAAGACAATAATGCTTGTGTCAATATTGGATGTTGGTCACTAAATAATTTTAATTTCATTCCATCTATCGCTTTCCCATTTTCATCAACATCAACAATCATTATCTGGAAAATTGTTTTGCAACTTTTTGGAATATCAAAATGTCCGCCCAGACCTGTTAAGGCTTTTTGTAATGGAACATGACTATCCATGCCTATAACATTATCCCTACAACCAGTTAATCCTATATCTGTGACATAAAATGTGCCATTTGCTACTTCAAAGTCATCTGTTCCGATATGAGTGTGTGTACCACAAATAGCACTTACGTTACCTTTTAATAACTCATACATTACTCTCTTTTCTGCAGTAGCTTCACCGTGGAAATCTACAAATATATGAAAAATTCCATCGTTATTCAATTGCTTAACAACTTCTTGTGCGACTATAAATGGATTTGTAACTTGAGGCATTCCGTATATACCCATTAAATTTAAAATGGCAATTTTTTGATTATTAACTTCGAATATCTTAAGACCTGTTCCATCTACTCCATCTGGGTAGTTATGTGGTCTCATAACTGGGGCTGTTTTCAAAAGAGCTAAAATATCTTTTTTCTTATCCCATGTATGATTTCCACCAGTCAAAACATCAATACCACATTTTAAAAGCTCATCTGCACTTTCATGTGTAATACCAAATCCATGACTTGCATTTTCACCATTTGCTATCACAAAGTCTATACTATAAGTCTCTCGTATTTTTTTTAATTCTTTTTTTATATGATTTCGTCCTGGACGACCAATAATATCACCAATAAATGCAACTCTCATTCTTACCTGCTAAATTTTTTCGCTATGTTATCATAAGATTTATTTAGGCAAGTCGATACTATCGTGTAGTTTTAGAAATTTATTGCTTTAATATTATGATTTATTTAATTTTGTTCCACAAACATATCCGCTACTAAATGCCCATTGAAAATTATAACCGCCAAGTTCCCCTGTAACATCCAAAACTTCGCCTATAAAAAATAAATTCTTTTGTATTTTACTTTCAAAATTAAAATTAATTTCATCAACTGAAATACCCCCTCTGGTAACTTCAGCTTTTGTGTATCCAAAATTTCCAGCTGGTGACATTTGATAATCATGAATATTAATATCCATATCTTTTACAGCCTGTTTAAATCTTTTTGGTAAATAACTATCTTTTTCTGGTGAAAAGTCAATTGATATTTGACCCTTAACCCAATAAAGAGATGTACTTAAAATAACTGGTCCACTACAACCTTTATGAGTAAATAATAAGCTTCCTTTTAGAGTTTTATTTCCTATAGTAACTCTAGCATTCATTGAAAGTCCAGAAAGTTCTTTAAACCAGAATTGATCTTTTTGAACAGTAAACCCTACTAAAGCAGGATTTTGTTTTACAATAGAGTGACCAAACTTTTGACCTATTTTGTATCCAATATCTGTTGCTCCAAGTATTGGATAAGACAATCCGCCTGTAGATACAATTAGTTTTTTACATTTTAATGTCTTCTTTGATGTTTTAATTAAATATTCATTATGTTCATATTCTACATCTAAAACTTCACAATCAAGTAAAAACTCGCAATGTTTAGTAAGCATTAAAAACATGCTAATAACTTCGTCGCTTGAATTACAAAAATATGTTCCTTTAACAATTTTCTCATTTAGAGTTGTCTTAAGATTATTGATTTTTAGAAATTTTAGAAGTGAAATATTATCAAATTGAGAAAAGGTTTTTGTTATGAAATCTTGATTTCCATCAAAATATTCACTATTTAGATATTCGTTGGTTATATTGCATTTTCCACCGCCACTAACTTTTATTTTGGAACCGATTTTTTGATTTTTATCTATAATACAGATTTTTTGATTTTTGAGTTGTGAAGCTGCGATAAGTCCGCTAGCTCCAGCTCCAATAATAATTATGTCATACATAATAATTTTTGTTCGAAAAGGAAATTATCCTCTTCTTGAACTACCACCCTCACCTCTTGGTCTTGGTGGTCTGCTATCTCCGTCTCTTCTTGGCGGTCTACTTTCTCCATCTCTTCTTGGTCTACTTGCGCCACTATCGTTTCTTGGTGGTCTGCTATCTCCGTCTCTTCTTGGACCTCTGTCGCTATCTCTTCTTGGACCTCTATCATTATCTCTTCTTGGACCTCTGCTTCTACCTCTAGAACCATTTCCACCTCTATCATTTTTTAATCTTTCAATTAATGCAGCGATATCTTGGTGTGATTTACCAATTTTATTTCTACCTTTAACTTGATCTTTTTCAGTAAGAATAGTTGCAAGTTTATATGCAATTGTAGAAAGATCAAATTCTTCTTTTAAAGAATCAATAATATTGCAAACAGCAGGATCTACTACTTGATTTTTAATATTATCCATAAATCCAGTATGATTTTTTGATTTAACATCATCAATAGTAGGAACAACTTTAGCTTCCATCATACTTCCAATGTTAGCTTGAATTTTTTGTAAACTTCTAAATTCACTTGGAGTTACAATTGATACAGCTGCACCAGTTTTACCACCTCTACCTGTTCTTCCGATTCTATGAACATAAGGTTCACTATCAAATGGTAATTGGTAATTAAACACGTGACTTACGTCACTTACATCAAGTCCTCTAGCAGCAACATCTGTAGCTACAAGAACTTCTATAGTACTAGCTTTAAATGCTCTAATAACTTCTTCTCTTTGTCTTTGTTCAAGATCCCCATGAAGAGCTTTTGCACTATACCCTTGAGACACAAGATATGTAGCAAGTCTATCAACATCTCTTTTCATTTTACAAAATACTATAGATTTAGTAGGATTTTTAAAATCAAAAAGTCTCATAAGAGCATCATCTCTTTCATATTCTTCAACAACATAGTAAGATTGAACAATGTTTGTATTTGTCATGTCTTTTTTAGTAACAGTTACAAATTCTGGTTCAATTAAAATCTTTCTAGCTAAATCTTTAATTGGTTCAGGCATAGTTGCACTAAATAAAAGTGTTTGTCTTTCTTTTGGCATAAATTTAAAAATATTTTTAATATCTTCTAAGAATCCCATATCTAGCATTTCATCAGCTTCATCCAATACAATAAATCTAGGATTAATTGTTATTTGCTCATTTTTAAGTAAATCTAATAGTCTACCTGGAGTAGCAATAATAATTGAAGCATTTTCTGCGTGTTTGATTTGTCTTGAGTAAGAAGTTCCACCGTACACAGTAGCAGTTTTAATATCTAAAAATTTACCAAATTTAAATAACTCATCACTAACTTGCATAGCAAGTTCTCTTGTAGGTACGATTACAAGTGCTTCAACACTTCCATCTCTTCTAAGATTTTGTAGTATTGGAAGTCCAAATGCTGCTGTTTTACCAGTACCAGTTTGAGCTTGTGCTACTATATCTTTTCCACTTAATACGATAGGTATCGCGTCTTTTTGTATCGGACTTGGTTCTGTAAACCCAGCCTTATTGATAGCCTGCATTAATTCGTCTTTAAAATTAAAGTCTTTAAATTCCATATTTATTTTTTCCTTTTTCTCTTTGGTTCTTAACCCGAATCTTGTAATAGAAAGTTATTAAATAATATATAATTCTTGACCTAATTTCATCTTATTTCTTCTCTATCGTGATTCAAATGGGGCGGATTTTACTCAAATGTTCCTTAAAACTATATCGCCCAGATTTTTTACTCGTCGTCGTCCTCGCTGTCTAGATCTAGAGATACTGGTATAGCGTTACTTCCCATTGCTTTTAAGATTCTTTCTTCGATTTCGTTTGCTATTTCTGGATTTGCTTTTAAGAATATTTTACTATTTTCTTTACCTTGTCCTATTTTACTATCTTTATAGCTAAACCATGCACCAGCTTTGTCAACAATTTCAAGTTTCACACCATAATCTATTAGCTCACCAAGCTTAGAAATACCTTCACCAAACATAATATCGAATTCTGCGGTTTTAAAAGGAGGTGCAACTTTATTTTTAACAACTTTTACTTTTGTTCTATTTCCAATACTATTTTCACCTTGTTTTAAAGTGGCAATTCTTCTAATATCAAGTCTTACAGAACTATAAAATTTAAGTGCATTTCCACCAGTTGTAGTTTCAGGGCTTCCATAACCAGTCATGCCAATTTTCATTCTTATTTGATTTATAAAAATAACTGTTACATTCATTTTATTTAATATACCAGTAATTTTTCTTAAAGCTTTACTCATAAGTCTAGCTTGCACTCCAACTTGTTGGTCATCCATATCACCATCAATTTCAACTTTTGGCGTAAGTGCTGCAACACTATCCACAACTATAAGATTTACAGCACCACTTCTTACAAGAGTTTCAAGAATTTCAAGTGCTTGCTCACCATAGTCAGGCTGAGAAACTAAAAGATTTTCAGTATCAACACCAATATCTTTTGCATATTTAACATCAAGCGCATGCTCTGCATCTATAAATGCACATATCCCACCTGCTTTTTGACATTCTGCAATTGCATGTAATGTTAAAGTTGTTTTACCACTACTTTCAGGCCCATATATTTCAACAACTCTTCCTTGAGGAATACCTCCAACACCAAGAGCCAGATCTAGTCCCAATGAGCCAGTGCTTATTGTTTCAATTGGCTCAATAACTTTATCTCCAAGTCTTACAAGTGTTCCTTTTCCAAATGTTTTATCCATTTGTTTTATTGCTAAATCCAGTGCTTTTCTTTGATCTTCAGTCATTTAATTTCTCCTTAATAATTGTTCCGAAAAAAGACTTTGTGTCTTTTATTTCGTAATCTTCTATTCTGTATTTTTCTTGCTGGAATATTATCATAAAATAAATTTTACAATCAAAAATATGACAAATTGACATACTTTTTAAAAATTCTTTTGTTTTAGCTTCTCTTCCTCTTGTTTATAATCACTCATATATAGTGATACAAGATTGTAAAATCTTGCGCTATGATTTTTTTCTTCTATATGACAAAGCTCGTGAAGAACGACATATCTAATTGCATTTAAAGGAAATTGCAATAACATATAATTAATCGAGATGTCATTTTTATAACTACAACTACCCCATTGTCTTTTTGCATATCTGTATGTTATATTTTCCGGATGTAGTTTTGTTAAAAAACACATTTCATCAAATATTGGATCAATATATTTTACTGCTACTTTTTTATAAAACTTTTTTAATGCATCGACAAACATTTCATATTCTGATTCTTGTGGTAAATTAGGATTGTGATAAAAATAAAATATTTCATTTTTGAAAACCACTTTTACGCCTACAACGGAATCATCAGGAATAAGCTCTAATGGATATTTCTCTCCTATAAATGGAATTTCTCCTCCACAAATAAAATCAAATTTGTTTTTTACTGGTACTCTATTTATGGCTTTTAGAATCCAATCTTTATGTTGCATGACAATATCACGGATCTGATTTGCCTTAAATTTAAGTGGTGTTTTAATAATAATTTCATCTTTATTCTCAAGCGATAAACTTATTTTTTTAATTCTCTTATCACTTCTATGAATAACATTTAACACAACATCGTCTAATTTCATCTCCATATATTACAAATCCTAGCAGTATTAAATTGTTCTTTTTTACAAATTGGTTTCTTACGAAACAATTGCTTCAATCTTGCCATCAATAAAATCAAATTCGACTGAATTACCATCTTGAACTATGTCTTCCAAGATAAGTTCAGCCAATTTATCCTCAACTATTTCATACAATGCTCTTTTTAATGGTCGAGCACCGTAATCAGGATCAAAACCTGCACTCGCAACATACTCTTTTGCGCTATTGCTTAATGTTATTTTGATATTTCTACTTGCAACCTTTTTCGCGATTCCAGCAAACATAATATCAACTATTTGAGTTATTGCCTCAAGATTTAGAGCATCAAATATCACAATATCATCAAGTCTATTTAAAAATTCTGGTTTAAAATGCGCTCTTAATTCAGATAATACTTCAGTTTTTCTAATATCTCTATCTTTAATATTTATTATTTTTGCACTACCAATATTTGATGTTAAAATTATAATTGTATTTTTAAAATCAACTGTTACACCTTTGTTGTCAGTAAGTCTTCCATCATCAAGAACTTGCAAAAGAATATTAAAGACATCAATATGTGCCTTTTCAATTTCATCAAAAAGCACAACACTGTATGGTTTTCGTCTTACAGCTTCTGTTAATTGTCCGCCTTCTTCATATCCGACATATCCAGCAGGAGCACCTACCAATTTACTAACAGAGTGATTTTCCATATATTCGCTCATATCAAATCTTATCAATGATTTGTCATTGTCAAATAAAAATCTTGCTAATGTTTTTGCACTTTCTGTCTTTCCAACTCCTGTTGGTCCCAAAAACATAAAACTTCCAATAGGCTTATTGTCACTACTAAGTCCAGCTTTATTTCTTTTTATAGCCCTTGAAATAGCGTGAATAGCTTCGTCTTGACCAATAACTTCTTTCTTTAAAACATCTTCTACTTGAAGAATTCTTTGTTTTTCACTTGTAAGCATTTTATTAACTGGTATTCCAGTCCATCTACTCACGATGCTAGCAATACTTTCTTCACTAACAAAATTTCGCAATAGTGTTCCAGCTTCTTCCATTTTTGTCCAAGCTTCTTCAAATTCAGTAATTTGTTTTTCTAGAGCAGGAATATCACCATATTCTATTTTTGCGGCCTCTTCAAATTTACTTTCCCTTTTAGCTCGCTCAGCTTTTGTCATTAATTCATCAATCTTCGTTTTCAATTTTGAAATACTATCAAATGTATTTTTTTCATTCAAAAATTGGTTTTCTAATTTTCTTTTTTCTTCTCCAGAATCGGCCAATTCTTTTTCAATTTCCTGAATTCTAATAAGATTCTTTTCATTTTTTTCCATCTTGAGTGCTTCTTTTTCAACTTCCAAAGTACTAATTTGTCTTTTAACCACAGAAAGAGCAGTTGGTTCACTTTCGATTTGCATTTTAAGTTCAGCAGCAGCTTCATCAATTAAATCTATAGCCTTATCAGGTAAAAATCTATCACTAATATATCGATCACTTAATTTAGCTGCAGCAACTAAGGCACTATCATTGATTGTTACATTATGATGCGCTTCAAGTTTTCCTTTTATGCCTCGTAATATTTGTAAGGCTTCATTTACTGAGGGTTCATCGACATTTACAGGCTGAAACCTTCTTTGCATAGCTGTATCTTTTTCGAAATATTTTCTATATTCTTTAAGAGTAGTTGCCCCAATAGTATGAAGTTCTCCACGAGCTAAAGCAGGCTTTAGAATATTTGCTGCATCCATACTTCCTTCGCTAGCTCCAGCGCCAATAATTGTGTGAATTTCATCTATAAATAAAATAATATTGCCAGCCTTTTGAACTTCTTTTATAACGGCTTTTAGTCTATCCTCAAATTCTCCCCTATATTTCGCTCCAGCAATTAAAGCACTCATATCAAGGCTAATAACTTTTTTGTTAGCTAAACTCAATGGAACGTCTTTGTTTACTATTCTTTGAGCCAAACCTTCTGCTATAGCTGTTTTTCCAGTACCAGGCTCACCCAAAAGTATTGGATTATTTTTAGTTTTTCTTATTAGTATCTGCATCATTCTGCTGATTTGTTCATCTCGTCCGATAACCGGATCAAGCTTTCCATCAATTGCCATTTTATTTAAATCAATTCCATATTTTCCCAATGCCTCAAGATTGTCGTCTCCGCTTTGACTTTCAACTTTTGCCCCGCCTCGTAATAGTTCAAGTTCTTTTTTTATCTCAGATAGATCAGTATATTTACCTAAAATACTTTTAAATGATTCATCTTGTAGATTTGCAATTATCCAAGTATCAACAGCTAAAAAAGCATCCCCTCCAGAATTCATAAGACCTTCTGCTTTTTGAAGACTATTAATAACATTTCTACCGATTTTAATACTTTCTTTTGTTAAACTCGACACTTGAGATAGTTTATTGGCAACACTTTTTGCTTCAAGCTCAATCGCTGTCTTGTCTATATTTAATTTGTTTAACAATTGATTTAAAATACTACTTGTATTTGTTAGTAAACCCCATATTATGTGTACTATTTCAACTTCTTGGTTTTTATTATGTAGAGCTAGACTTAGACTTGATTCGATAGCTTCTTGCATTTGATTTGTAAGTTTTTCAAAAATTTTATTCATTTATTTATCCTATAGCTTGTTAAATTTTAGCACTCGTAATATACGAGTGCTAATTCTTAATTGTATCAGATATAAAATCTGTTTGTCAAGAGCTTTAGCGGGAAATAAAATAAATTTGTGGAGTACTTATTTTTGATTAAAACAAGATGGGGCTAGTAATTCTGGACGATATTCAAAATGCATCGTATCGTAGTGATACCATCTTCCTCCCCAAATAAAACCATACTTTTCAAAAATTCTTACAATTGAAAGAGGCATACTATTTTTGTATGTGATTTTTGATGTTTCACTTTGAGCTTCATTTTTCCAATATTGTGTTGCAGATGGTGATAAATCTATAGCTATTCCATAACTATGCATAGACAATCTGTTTGTGTCTTTAATAAATCTATAGTTATAAGTACCAACAAAATCAGCAAATATTCTTTCTTTGAATGGTAGTTTCAAAATTTCTTTATTAATCTCTATAAGTTTTTCATTAATTCCAAAAATTTTACTTACCAATAAATTTTTATGCCCATTTGTCGTTTGCCATTTAATTGTTACTAAATTTTTAGAAATACTGACTTCATCTTGTCCGTATATTGCCTGAAAGAAAGGTTGATACCTAAGTCTTCCTGGACTATATAGATAATTAATAGTTAAATCACTATCAATTCTATATGTTTGTGAAATTTGCATTTCCAGATCAGCATTAGTTAGCTTTTCATCCCAAGTATTTTTCAAATCGTTAGTGCGATAAGGTAAAACGGTACCATTTTTAAAAACTATTTCGTGATCATTTGCAGATCTTATTAGTTCACTATAACCTTCTTTATAACATTCTGGATTAGCTAGCATTGAAGTAATACAAAAAAAGACTAGAAGGATTGTTTTATACATTAAAGGTGCTCATTGTTTAAAATTTAGGAAAATCTTTTTCCATTTTGCTCTATCCAACCTAATATTTCATCAACATTATTCAAATCAAGATGTATGCATCCATAAGGAATCTTACTTTTATCTATACTTTCATCTGTTGCAATAGCATCAGAAACATCAAAATATTTTTCATCCAAAGCATTTCTAAAGATTGCAACTCTTGGAAGTGGTACTGTTTTTAAACCCTCAACAAGAAGATAATCAAAATCACCAAAAAGCTCTACTATGTCATCCATTGAAGATGTTTCGTGTTTAAACATAGTTGTTCTATTCGGTGAAACAACAACAACATCTGAGCCAGTTTTTGTAAACTTATCGCTGTCTTTACCTTCTTTGTCAAATTTAGCTTTATCTTGAGGATCATGTTTCACAATACAAACTTTATAATTTTGTGTTTTTAGAGCATTGGCTATATTTATAATTAATGTTGTTTTACCACTATTGGATGGTCCGGTAAAAGCTACTGCTATTTTTTTCATTTAAACTCCGTTATAATTTTATTTAATAAAGTATAGAACAATGGTATTGTCAAT
>CAIJNA010000173.1 GCA_903821805.1 uncultured Campylobacterota bacterium
AATGTAGTTACTTTTATTGCTTGGATTTAGATTATAAAGTTGATTAAGAATTTTATTGATATTAAAGTTTTTGGTAATACTTGTAGTATTGCACTTAATTAAAAAATTATATATGATAATTTTTGACGTATTGATTTGTAAAACAAATAAAATTCACAAAAATAAGGAGTGATGATCATGAAATTAGAATCCACTATAAATGAGAAAGTAGGGACACTTAGTGATTTTGCAAGATTAGCAGATTATTCATTTATAGATTTTTTGAATGCTGATCCACATTGTAGAGAAGATGCCATGGATCATTCGCCTCGTCAAGTTTTCAGCGGACATTACGTACCTGTATGTCCTACCAAAATAATAAATCCAATTTATGTTTCTCATAGTAGGAAGTTTTTTGAGGAGCTCAGCCTTAGTGACTCTTTAGCTAACGATAGCGATTTTATGAAAATGTTTTCAGGTGATCTTTCAAATCTACCAAAGCCTTTACATCAATTTGGGTGGGCAACAGGCTATGCACTTTCGATTTATGGAACAGAATACTACGAACAATGTCCCTTTAGGACAGGAAATGGATATGGTGATGGTCGAGCTATTTCTATTTTTGAAGGACTTGTTAACAATAAGCGTTTAGAGATGCAGCTAAAAGGTGGTGGAAGAACTCCATATTGTCGTGGAGCCGATGGAAGGGCAGTTCTTCGTTCAAGTATTCGTGAGTTTTTAGCTCAAGAGCATATGCATGCACTCTTAATCCCCACAACAAGATCTTTAACTTTGTATTTATCAAAAGATGAAAAGGTTAGACGGCCATGGTTTTTGAATGGCTCACATTCTAGAGATCCAGAAGTTATGATTGATGAGAATGTCGCTATCACAACACGAGTCGCTTCCTCATTTATACGTGTAGGTCAACTTGAACTTTTCGGTCGTCGTGCTCGCAAAAATGAGCATTTGAATGCATACAAGGAACTCGAGATGCTAGTAGAGCATCTTATTCAAAGGGAATATAACGATTCAATTGATATAAAGTTGCCTTTTGAGGAAAAAGCAATCTTGTTAGCAAAAGAGTTTCAACAACGCCTAACTTCACTTGTGGCTAATTGGATTCGTGTTGGATATTGCCAAGGAAACTTTAATAGCGACAATTGTGCTGCAGGGGGATTCACTCTAGATTATGGACCATTTGGTTTTATTGATATATTTGATCCAAAGTTTCAGCCTTGGACTGGCGGAGGAATCCATTTTTCATTTTTTAATCAACCAAAAGCAGCACAGAAGAATTTTGATATGTTTTGTGCCGCACTAAAACCTTTATTAATAGGAGACAAAGAGAAATTAGAACAATTGAGCTATTTGGTAGACAATTTTGCCGAAATTATGCATGAAAAATTGATAAATATGTGGAGTTCAAAGCTTGGATTAAAAACCTTCAATGAAGAGCTTTTTAATGAACTTATTGCATTAATGATGAGAACATCTGTAGATTACACCATATTTTTTAGAGAACTTAGTGCTATACCAAAGGATATATCATTTATATGTAAAAGCTTTTATGAAGATTATACTTATGATCAAAATCTATTAAAAAGTTGGTCAGAGTGGCTAGATAAATGGAGATCACTTATTGATACTAATAATATAGAAGAAGTTTCAATGAAAATGAAACAAATAAATCCAAAATATACACTAAGGGAGTGGCTTTTGGTTCCAGCTTATAAAGAAGCACAAAATGGTAATTATTCACTTCTTAGGGATCTTCAAGATGTAATGAACGATCCATATGGTGAACAATCAATTGAAATCGAGCAGAGATATTACAAGAATAAGCCGAAAGAGTTTTTTGAAATCGCCGGCATATCACATGTTAGTTGTTCTTCTTGAGATATAATTCGATTCATCAATTCTCATAATAAGTGAAATTTAATTTGATGGAAAAGAATACAGGAAGTTTTATTAAAAGGTAAATGACTTCATAGTAAATCAAATCAATATAGTTCTTAGTGGAAGATTCAAAACAAGAACTTACAAATCAAAGACAGCCAAGATGCTATGTATTATAGATAAGTTTATTAAAGCCAATGGTTATATTGAGCCAGATGTAGTATATAGAAGACTAAGGTACTACGGTGATACTTCCAGGAGAGACAGCCTACAACAGACGCTACAAAAAGGAAAAAAATTGTTTAATATTTTATTTTTGACCCATAAATGACACTTATCTTTTAGTATAATTTTAATGAAAATAAAAAACAAGGGATATAAAATGGCAAAAAGAATTTTAACTGGAGCACTAGTTCTTACTAGTGTGATTATGTTTAGTGGTTGTGCTGGAATGTTTTCAGGGTCAACTCAGCAATTAACAATCAAATCAAACGTTGATGGTGCAAATGTTGAATTGAATGGTCGCACAATAGGTCAAACACCAATGACTGCTATGATTGAAAAAAATAAGGATTTGTTAGTTACTTTAAAAAAAGAGGGATATAACGATGTAACTCAGCCTTTGAATTCTACATTTGATCCAATGGCCTTAGTTGGTTTATTCTCTTACGGGTCTCCTTTAACT
>CAIJNA010000174.1 GCA_903821805.1 uncultured Campylobacterota bacterium
CAAAGTCTAAATTCTGGGATATTGCAAATCAAGCAAGTGACGATTTAGTAAAAGACCAATTTGATAAAATATTTGAAAGATTTGCTGTTATGGAAGTTATGCTTAGAAATCACTATAGTGATGAAGAAATTCAAAAAACTATCAGAAGTTATCCTTTAGCAAATGAAGAAGAGATAGAACATCACAAAAAATCACTTTATATTGAATTTACTGGCAATATTGTTTGTAGACTAGATAGCTAATGAATTTGATCTGGCAGAATATTTTAGCTGTAGGTGCTGGTGGATTTATTGGAGCATCTGTAAGATTTTACGTAAATGTGATTATCACTAGAAGCTTTCCATATGAGATTCCCCTGGCAACACTTAGTGTTAATGTTGTTGGTAGCTTTACAATAGGTCTTCTTACCGCAATATTTTTTCATTTTACTCCATCAGAATGGCTTAGATTATTTATAATTACAGGCTTTCTTGGCGGACTTACAACATATTCTGCTTTTGCTATTGAAACAATGTTTCTATTGAATTCATCTTTTTGGACAGGGATTTTAAATATAGCCTTAAATCTCTTTGGTAGTATCATTGCGGTCTTTTTTGGCTACAAACTGATGTTGTATCTTTTAAGATAATTAAGATACAATAAAAACTTAAATTTTAAATAGGAGTAAATTATGGGTGTGCCAAGTGGAATGGAATTATTTGTAATAGTAGCTGTAATAGTATTGCTTTTTGGAGGTAAAAAAATACCTGAATTAGCAAAAGGATTAGGTCAAGGAATTAAAAACTTTAAATCTGCAGTTAAAGATGATGAAACAACAGTTGCTAGCACTACTGCTACAACTAGCGAGAAAATAGAAGCCGAAGAAGTTAAAACTGCAACTGAAGCTAAAGTAAACGCAACAGAAACAAAAACTGTATAAACAGCATAAGATAATTATTTTATGCACTTCGAAATAAAAAGAATTATAGAAGAAACTATAGGAAGAGATATAGTTTTGGAAAAACCCAAAGATATTACTTTGGGTCACTTTGCCACTCCGGCAGCATTTTCAATAGCAAAAGAAGCTAAAAAAAATCCAATGATTATTGCTGAAGAACTTGCTTCAAAATTTCAAAATATTGATATTTTCGAAGAAGTAACTGCAGTAAAAGGATTTTTAAATTTTAAACTTTCAAATAATTATTTATTAGAAAGTATTAATAAATCACTATCACTTGATATTGAATTTGCAAAAGGTGAAAAGAAAAATCAAAAGATACTTCTTGAATTTGTAAGTGCCAATCCAACTGGACCACTTCATATAGGCCATGCAAGAGGGGCTGTTTTTGGGGATGCACTTTTAAAAGTTGGAAGATACTTAGGATACGATATCACAGCAGAATATTATATCAATGATGCAGGAAGTCAAATGGAAATGCTTGCAACATCTCTTAATTTGGCTGCAAGAGAACATATTCTAAAAGAAGTAGTTGAATATCCGGAGCAATTTTACAGAGGCGATTATCTTTTTGATATAGCAGAAAAATGTGTAGAACTGCACGGCAAAGATGTTTTTAATGATCAAACCAAGCAAAATGAGCTGGCACTTTTTGCAAAAGATGAAGTAATTAAGCTTATTATTTCTGATTTGGCAGCCTTAGGTGTAGTTTTTGATACTTTTGTTAGCGAGAAAGCTCTCTACAAAGATTGGGATGCAACCAAAAAAACTCTAGAAGAAAATAGCTCACTTTATAACAAAGATGACAAAACTTATCTAAAATCAACTGCGTATGGGGATGATAGCGATAGGGTTGTCGTGAGAGACAATGGTATTCCAACCTATTTAGCTGGTGATATTGTCTATCATAAAAATAAATTTGACAGAAATTTTGACAAATATATCAACATATGGGGAGCTGATCACCATGGATATATAACTCGAGTTAAAGCTGCTGTCTCATTTTTAGGCTTTGACTCTTCTAAGCTGGAAATATTATTATCGCAAATGGTTGCCCTTCTAAAAGGCGGTGAGCCATACAAAATGAGCAAAAGAGCCGGTAATGTTATTTTAATGAGTGAGATAACTCATGAGATTGGTGCTGATGCCTTAAGATTCATATTTCTAACGAAAAAGAGTGATACTCATCTTGAGTTTGACATTGATGTTCTAAAAAATCAGGATAGTTCAAATCCTGTTTTTTACATCAATTATGCTCATGCGAGAATACATCAATTGTTTAAAAAAGCTAATTTGACGATGGGTGAAGTTTGCTCTGAACAAATTGATGCAATAAATCAAGATGCAAAAGATTTAGTTTTTCAAGCATTACTATTGCCAGACATACTTGAAGAAGCATTTGACAGAAGAGATATGCAAAAAATTACAGATTATTTACATCTACTAAGCTCTCTTGTTCATAAGTTTTACAATGAACACAGAATAGTAGGGGATGACAATGAAAAGCAATACTTAAAAGCTCTTTCATTTGTTGCTCTTAGCATTAAAGTAGGCCTTAAAGTGCTAGGAATATCTGCAAAAGAAGTTATGTAAACAAGCATATTTCTGCTTGTTTGCGATTTCTAGCAACAATCTAATTCTCGTATTGCTTTCTTCATAAGTTCAATATGGTAGTTTTCTTGATAGTTTATAAATTCAAAAAACTTAGATAGCTCATCATCTTTGACTGACATTGAAAGTTTTCTACATTCTTCTTTAGCCATTTTTTCCTCTTCGATACCATCTAATAAAAACTGCTTTACATCAAAACGTTTATAAAGCTCTTGAATAACAACTCTAGGTATTGCTAATATTCCCATAATAGAAAGCATATTTCCAAAGCATTTTAAATGGTATTGTGACTCATCAATAAGATCCTGGTAAACATTATACTGCGTTAAATTTTTCGTATGATTTTGCATGTATGAGTAAATTAAAATCAATTCGTATTCTTTATATGTTTCCTCGAATAGAAACATCGTTAAGGCATCTATAGATTCTTTTGTTAGATCTTTATTGTTATAAATTCTTTTTTTGTTAAATGCAGCTATCTCATAGTTTTCAGATTCAATCAATAAACGTTTTAGTCTCGTAATAAAATAATATTCATCACTTAACATTCTCGCGAATATCTCATCATCAGGATTGTAATTTTTCATTACTAGCTGTATCTCATGAATTAAGTACTCAAAGCATTCAAAAGATGTACTTTTGACCATATCAATGGCGTATCGTTCATAATTGTATTCAATATTTTCATCGACCAATTTGTTACCAAGCCACTTTAAATGACGAAATTCGATTTGTGAAATATCATAAAGCTCACTTTTAATTTTTTCATCTTGAATAGCAAAAGAGATAAAAAGAACTTTGAGCCATAATTCATGTTTTAATTGATAAATTTCATTTAGCATCATTCTATTTCACCGCTAGATTCGATTTGATTTTCAAAGCCCTCGCACGAATCACCTAATTCCAACGAGCACATATCTTCATCTCCTCCATTTTCTTTACTTTTTTTATGCAGCAATGATGCCTCAAAAGCTTTGAGTATCATCATTGAGCAGGCCTTTTGCTTTGGAGGAGCTTCACTTAATTTGGCTTCCAACCTATGAGAGGCATCTTTTGCATAAATTAAGTTCATTCCTTTGATCATTTCCGTAAAAAGAGAGCCTGCTATAACAGTATCTTGACATGCATTGCATCCAAATTTAATATCTTTAATAACATTTTCATCATCCAACAACAAATGCATTAATGCAAATTCACCTGTTTTTGTGTCTACACCCATACCAGAGCATGTAGGATTATCCATTTGCCGAAATTGTTGTTGTGGTTCCATAACAAACAGTCTGGTCTGGACTTGCAATAGCAATTGGTAATGGATTTACTGTAATGGTTACATCATCAAAA
>CAIJNA010000175.1 GCA_903821805.1 uncultured Campylobacterota bacterium
ATGATCAACCTGCTAAAGTTCCTCAAGCACAAACAGACGAACAATAGACTTATCGTATCTTGTGTATTTTACACTTTGATATTTTAAATATTTTTGAACTGTTTGCTTCATAAAAATTATTATCTTCAAATACTATAACATCTGCTTGAGAGTAAGCATATTCAAAGTCAAATTCTTTTGTAGTTTCATTTGCTGAAGTAGAATACATTTTCTTAAATTTTGAAACAAATTGATTATGATGAAGATTTTCAGGAACTACCCTAAAAGATTCTTTTGTAGGATAAATAAATGTAGTTTTATTCGTATTTCTTACAAGTTTTTTGTATTTATTTGGAACTCTGGTATGTAATTTTAGTGTGCTAAAAGAATCTATCACTTGCAATATCTTTTGCGCAGATGAGCGTTTCTTTATATCAGAAAGCTTTTTGTCGTCATTTGATAAAAAGCCAACCGTAGTGTCACTCTGGACTAAATAAACTTGATTTTCATCCATTTATTACAGAGCCCAAAGCTTCAAATATTAATTATCAGCCAAAAAATCTTGGATTGATTTTGGATAAAGTGCTGTTTTATCTTTTTGAGATTTAATAGCTTCAATTGATGCGAAAGCACCTGCAACTGTTGTTACATAAGGGATATTCATTCTAAGAACAGTCTTTCTAATAGTCATACCATCTTCTTTACTAACTTCTTTTCCATCACTTGTATTTATTGCCATAACAATCTCTTTATTCATAAGGCTATCTGTAATGTTTGGTCTACCTTCGCTAACTTTCATAACTTTTGTACACTCAACATTGGCATCTTTAATAACCTTATAAGTTCCACCAGTTGCAACGATACTAAACCCTAAAGATATAAGATCAGAAGCAATTTTTGGAGCAAATTCTTTATCAAGACTTGCAAGCGAAACAAATACGTTTCCACCATTATTTGGTAAGTTATTTTTAGCGGCAGTTTGAGCTTTTGCAAATGCGCTTCCAAAGTCGCTACTTATTCCCATAACTTCACCAGTACTTTTCATTTCAGGTCCAAGTATTAAATCGGCACCACTTAATTTATTAAATGGGAAAACTGCTTCTTTAACAGCAACATGTCCTTTTAAAATAGGTTTTAAAATATTGCTTTCACCTTTAATATTAACGATTTTTTGATTTTTATCATATACATTAAGTGCGTCTCTTAGACTTTCACCCCACATAACTCTCGTTGCAACTTTTGCCAATGGGATCCCTGTTGCTTTACTCACAAAAGGAACAGTTCTACTTGCTCTTGGATTTACCTCAATAAGATAGATTTTTCCTTGATGAATCGCGTATTGCGTATTCATAAGACCTTTAACTCCAAGTAAAAGCGCCATCGTTTTAGTTTTTTCTTCAACTTCTTTTAGAATGTCATCGTCAAGACTAATTGGAGGTAAGCTACATGCGCTATCTCCACTATGGATACCAGCTTCTTCAATGTGCTGCATAATTCCACCAATATAAACATCTTTTCCATCAGTAATACAATCAACATCAAGCTCGATAGCACGATCTAAGAATTTATCAACCAAAACTGGTGCATCATTACTAACGCTTACTGCTTCATCCATATAAAGTTTAAGCTCAGCCTCATTGTAAACGATCTTCATTCCTCTTCCACCAAGTACAAATGATGGTCTTACAAGAACAGGATAGCCGATTCTGTTTGCAATATCTAGTGCTTCATTTAATGTTACTGCTGTTCCATTTTCAGGCTGTAACAATCCAGCTTTTTCAACAAAAGTTGAGAATTTTTTTCTATCTTCTGCAAGATCGATAACTTCTGCAGTTGTTCCAATAATTTTCCCACCCATATTATGAATAGCATTTGAAAGCTTAAGTGGTGTTTGACCACCAAAATGAACAATAATTCCATCTGGTTTTTCATGTTCAATAACACTTCTAACATGTTCAAAATCAATTGGTTCAAAATATAAAACATCACTTGTATCATAATCTGTACTTACAGTTTCAGGATTACAGTTGTACATAATAGTTTTAATTCCCATTTCAGCCAATGCGAAACTAGCGTGAACACAACAATAATCAAATTCTATACCTTGCCCTATTCTATTTGGCCCACCACCAATAATTAAAACTTTTGATTGCTTATCATCTTCACAAACTTTGCTTTTTGGTAATTTCGTAATATTTGTTGTTGAGTAAAGATATGGTGTTAATGCTTTAAATTCAGCACTACATGTGTCAACTTCATTGTAATCAAAGTTTATACCTAAATATTTTCTAGCATCATAAATGGCATTTTCATTTGTACCAATCAGTGTACTTAGCATTTTGTCACTAAATCCAAATGTTTCTTCTACCTTTTCTACTGTTTTCTCAACAACTGCTTCGGCTTCCTGTTTAACTTCAGCAACAGCTTCTACAATAGTTTCTTTTCTAGTTAGCATTTTGTAAATTACAGATC
>CAIJNA010000176.1 GCA_903821805.1 uncultured Campylobacterota bacterium
ACAAGCTAAAAGAATTAAATATCAAAGCTCTAATAGTTGGATTGCCAATGGAGGAAACTTATATGGATAATTTAAAATCAAAGGTTAAATATTTTGGACTAGAAAACAAAGTTATTTTTACAGGATTTACAAAAGAGGTCAATGAACATATGCGGTTATTTGACGTAAATATCTTAGCAACTCCAAAAGAAACATTTGGATTAGTTGTTATCGAAGCTATGGCAAATGGTATTTGTATGATTGCTACAAACAAAGCTGGTCCACTTGAGATTATAGAAGATGGGGTTGATGGACTTTTATTTGAAAGAAATAGCGATGATCTGGCAAATAAAATAAAAATGCTTTATCAAGATAAAGAACTTAAAAACAAACTTGCTAGGGCTGGAAAAATAAAAGCAAATACAATGTTTGATAAAAATACACAACTTGATAAATTGTATCGGGTTATTGAGGTAATAAAATGATAAAACTAAATTTTCGAAGAGGAAGTGCATTTGCCTCAAAAAAAGCAAAAAAATATCTAGAAACAATCAATCCAGAAGATGTTAAAAATATTACCGTAATTAGACATGCAGCAATTGGTGACTTTATGAACATAAGGCCTTTTTTAATAAATGCTAGAGAGTTTTTTCCAAATGCGCATATCACACTAAGTGTTTTAAGAAGTGCAATGTATGGTATTCCACATGATCTAATAAATGACTTACATATTATGGATAAAGACGATCCACACGATAAAACAAAAAAAACATCATTATTTACTAGAATTAGACAAGCCAAAGAACTACCTCCTCAAGATATAATTTTTGACCTTACGGATAGTTCTCTAACATTACTTTTAATTTTGCTATCAACTGCAAAATTGAAGATAGGATATTCTTACAGATGGATAAGAAGAATATTTTATGATATGGCAACACTTAGAAGTGATTTTGTAATAGAGGCTGAATCAACACAGCACATGCTTAATTTCCTTGGTTCAAAAACAATTTCACCACTAAGATATGGGTTTGAGAATATTTATCCTAAAAATAATATACAACAAAGAATTATCTATTTTGCAGGAGCAGCAGCTAAAATAAAATGTTGGGAGGATGAAAAATTTATTAATTTAATTGATAATCTATCAAATAAATATCCATCTTACGAACATATAATATTGCAAGGTATTAAAGAAAATGAAAAATTTTTAAATATTTATGCGTCATTTCAAAACAAACGAAATGTTATTTTACAAACCTCAATGAATCTTGATGACACAATGAATTTCTTATCAAATAGTAGACTACTTATATCAAATGACACTGGGATAAGAAATATGGCAATAGCAACTGAAACACCTACTATAGGGATATTTTTTGCAACCGGAGCATTTAGATACTGGCCACGAGACGGGAAACATAGCTGTGTGTTTAACACAGGATACTCAAGTCCAAGCATTGATGATGTATATTCTGCCACAAAAAAATTAATTGGAACACTATATGCTTAAAAATCAAGTTAGTATAATAATTGCTGTATACAGAGATGTAGTAGCTTTAGATTTAATATTAAAAGCTCTGAAAAATCAGACTTATAAAAAATTTGAAGTCATAATAGCCGAAGATGGACAATCAGAGGAGATGAAAGAATTTATTGATACGGTAAATGATTTAACAATAAAGCATTTGTCACAAGAAGATATAGGATGGAGAAAAAATAAAATGCTAAACAAAGCAATTATAGAATCATCATGTGATTATCTAATTTTTATTGATGGTGACTGTGTGCCTCATGAAAA
>CAIJNA010000177.1 GCA_903821805.1 uncultured Campylobacterota bacterium
AGTAGTGAAGGCACAGTCTCCAGCTTCTCGGCCCTTGGTCCCATCATCCAGTGAGGATCCGACTATGCCACCGGGACAGTACAGCCCTTCCTTCCAGTCGATGTTCTCCCACTTCATAGCGAGAGCTTCACTCTCCCGAAGGCCCATATAGAGCATTGCCCTCACAGCTACCGAGACAGGTAGATTGTTGGTGCGATCCACCTCGGCCAGGAAATCCCCAATCTGATCCATTCGAATAAATGGCTTCTTCTTCTTCTGGACTCGCTCTTTCCGGATCATTGGTGCTCTGTCCAGGTAGGTAGGAACCAGATTACCGAGTACAGCACTGATCCAACTGGCTAGAGTGTTATAGCCACCCATATTATGCTTTTTGTTTGTGTACTGCATATTATTGCCATACAGGTAGTCATTCAGTACTACTTCAACAACAGAGAAGTTGATTTGATCGCACCGAATAGCACCTAACTTAGGTATTACATGGTTCTCAAGTTGTCTCTTCGCAGTATCGAGGTACAGGTCAGACCGCTTACCTTTGCGGCTGTTGTACCAGAGGTCTACCGCTTCCTTGAAGGTAGGGACCTGAGCACTCTTGATAGTCAGGCTCTCCTTCTCTGCCTCATCCATAAGCTGCCGAAGCCGAGCTTTCGCCTCAGTTTTAGAGCTAAGGCCAGTGCTACCCTGGTAAACCTTAGTCTTTCCAGTCACTTTATTGATTTTTTTGAAACGGTAGTACCAAACCGATCCTACTAGGGCTAGGTTATCGACAAAAACTCGCTTGCCTTTGACAAGATCCATCTTTCGACCTATTTGTTTGCTTATTTTGGTTGGTTGGGGTTTTGTTTTGGTGTTAGACTTCTTCATTTCTTGGTAGCTCCATTCTATTAGATAGCTACTGACTTTTCAAGCGATCCGAGAAAAAGTTTTGAACACAAAAAATATGTCTCAGATGGAGTTTTCTGTCAGTTTTCGAGTATTAATGAGCCGGGACAGGCTCGACAGGTAGGGTCAGGTGCCAGACCTATGCATCCTAGGGTATGTCTAAATATAGTATCGGCAGTTCTGAGCGGTTCACTAGGAAAGAATTAAAAAAAATATCTTCACCATACTAGTGGTCACAGTAGTATCAAAGATGTAAGGTCGTTGTTTTAAAATCAGGCTAGTCGATATCTAACATGGTGTAGGAGTTACTATACCAAACACATAGGAGTTACCAAATGTCTACTATCCTCGACAGAGCAACTGATGCCCTCGGAGGTATCATCCGGAGGCCCAGAGAGAAAAAGGTATTGGCAGCAGAGCCCATAACTGAGCTAATGACTCTCCAGGAGGCCGAGCCTCTACTTACAGGAGATCTTCAGATGGCATCATTTACATATCTGAAGGGTGAGGGGAAAGCGAACAAGGCCAAGTTTCACTTTGGTGCTACCAATGTTCCTGCCTCTCTTATTACTCGACTGGAAGCGAAGCTGAAAGCGACTCCTAGTGCGAACCCTAACCGCTTGATCGCTCAGGCCCTCAACAAGTACCCCAGTTTTCTAGATGCACTGGATGCCGCTGGAATCTCCTACGCTGATGCGATGGCTCAGATGCAGACTGTTAGGGCTTCGGTTCCTTCAGCCGCAAAGAAGACCACTGGTAGCCGAGTTCCCAAACTCGAAAGAACTGCTGAACTGATTGCGAAGGCCATTTGTAAGCGATTCAAGTTCACTTCACCTGAGAAGATGGTTGCTGATTTTGTCGCTCTGGTTGAAAAGCCGGAGTTTCAAAAGGAAGCGACCGATTTTATTAATTCCTGGAAGCGAACCTACAAGACCAATAAGGCCGGATTTGTGAAGACCAGCACTAGGCCAGCTAATGTAAATGCTGGAAAGGGCTTGGCCAAGTACAGAGCTGAACAGGCTGCTCTCAAGGCCAAGAAGAAGTAGCTCATACCAACACACCACAGAGAGGCTATGGAGAAATCTGGAGCCTTTTTGGTTGCCAGTTTTAGCAGGGCAGGGTATGAAGCAGTTAGGGATATTGATACCAGGAGGTCTAGATATGAATTTTAAGATTATTTCTCTACTCTTTACCATATCCTCTGTGGTCTTCTGTCAAGACCCTGGTAGCAGAACAATGGCTACAGCTTGGCCCATTGAAACAGGCAAACCTTGGGTTTATTACATCAGCTCCACCAATCATGACTCATCTGTTTCAGACTATTGGCTTTATTATGACTTCAATCCAAAAGAAACAATGTTATATATTTGGACAAGATCTTATGAATATCATACTAATTCTCTATATGTATCAAAAGACCAAGTAAACAGAAAAACAAAACAGAAGAAAACCAAGGTCATAACACACTATAGATTAAAGACAAATGATTTAATAACTTCACATACATATACTGATGATGAATCCCAGTGGAGAGACTATCAACCAGATAGTACCGGATATAGTATTTTCAGGAAATTGGATGAACTAGAAATGATTTATGACTATGAGCAGTCTAAAGTAAATAACAATAAAAAATGAATACAGGAGAACAGATCATGAGGAAACAGGTGCTTGCTGTTCTATTGATGGTGGTCAGCTTCTTCCCTGCCTACTCTCAGACCACCAAGGCTTCTGAACCTTATAGTAGAACAATGAATACC
>CAIJNA010000178.1 GCA_903821805.1 uncultured Campylobacterota bacterium
AATACACCTGCATTTTCAGTCATAGATTGTTGTAATTCTTCTCTTAAAAGAGGAATTCTTTCATTTCCATTTGACGTTCTTATTTTTTCAATTCTATCAATTACTGGTTGAGCATCGCTAGATTTTGCATCTTTAAATTGAATAAGATTATTTTTTAAATCTTTAACAATATTTAGTCCAACATGTCTTCCAAAAAATAATGCCTCTAGAACACTATTTGCTCCAAGTCTATTTGCTCCATGTACACTTACACAAGCACATTCTCCTGCTGCATAAAATCCGTCAACTAAAGTTTTTGTATCTTTTCTAACATGTCCATTGATGTCAACTGGAATTCCACCCATACTATAATGAGCAGTAGCTGCTATACTAATTGGTTCTTTAATCATATCTTGGCCAAGGAATGTAATAGCTAAGTCTCTTAATTCTGGAAGTTTTTCCATAATTAATTTTTCACCTAAATGTGTAAGATCAATCATAACATGATCTTTGTCTGGTCCACAACCTCTTCCTTCAAGAATTTCTTGAGTAATCGCACGACTTACAACATCTCTTGAAGCTAGTTCTAATTTATTTGGAGCATATTTTTCCATAAATCTTTCACCTAAAGAATTGTAAAGTATACCACCCTCACCTCTTGCTGCTTCACTTATAAGTACACCGCTTCCATCTATTCCAGTTGGATGAAATTGAACAAATTCCATATCTTCCAATGGAAGTCCATGACGAGCAACTATTCCAAGTGCATCACCAGTATTTGCATGAGCATTAGAGTTTATCTTAAAAGCTCTTCCGTATCCACCAGTTGCAAACATTACAGCTTTAGCATTAAAAATCATTGGTGTACTATCAACTAAATTGTAAGCAAAAACACCATTTACTTTGCCATCTTTATAAATTAGATCAGCAACATAGTATTCATCTTTAAAATCAACACCATCTCTATGAGCTTGTTCATAAATAGTTTGTAAAAGAGTTAATCCTGTTCTATCTTTTGCATAGCAAGCTCTTGGTTTGCTTTGTCCACCAAAAGGTCTTTGAGCAATCTTACCCTCTTCATTTCTAGAAAATACAGCTCCCATTTGCTCTGCCCATCTAATAGTTTCTGGGGCCTTAGAACACATAAGTCTAATAGCATCCTGGTCACCAAGATAATCACTACCTTTAACTGTATCAAACTCATGAAGTTCTATACTATCCTCAGCACTTAAAGCAGCATTTATTCCACCTTGTGCAGCTCCACTATGGCTTCTAAGTGGGTGAAGCTTTGTTAAAACGCAGACACTAAGTCCAGCAGATGAAGCTTCTCTTGCAGCAGCACATCCAGCAAGTCCAGCACCTACTATAACTACATCATATTTATGAATAGCAATACTCATCTAAATTCCTTAAATTATAAATTTTGTTGATACTAACACAAAAAGACTAAAAAATTTGTTTAATATAAATTACGTATATTTAAAAATATTTCGATTGTTACAAAGTGAAGCAGCCCATGAAAGACAATAGTTTTGTAAATTTGATTATAGTGTTTTTATATTTTTTAAAGTACAATAATCTATTCTTAAAACAATAATAAATTAAATTTATCAATAAAGAATTTAAGTACACAAATTAACTAAAAAATTGGAAATTAAAATATGAATAAAGAAAATTATTTTATTAGCAAAATTGCGTCAAATAAGTTCATAGGTGACGATGGAGCAGTTATTTTAAAAGACTTAAAGAAAAACGAAAAGTATGTTTATAGCATGGATGCATTTTTTGAGAATGTTCATTTTAAACGAGAATGGCTTACACTTGAACAAATTGCCAAAAAATCTATGCTCGTAAATATAAGTGATGCGATTGTTATGAATGCTATTCCAAAATATGCCCTACTAAGCATTGCTATTCCATCAGATTTTACAACAGAAGATTTGGATCAATTAGCAAAAGGTTTCAAAAAAATAGCAAAAAAATTTGGGATAACAATAATTGGCGGAGATACAATATCAAATGTGAAACTTGATATTTCAATAACTATTATTTCAATAACCAAAAATCCGATTTTTAGAAGTGGTACAAAAAAAGATGATTTAATATGTCATACTGGAGATCTAGGAAGTTGTAAACATGATCTAGAAGTACTATTGAATGGCGGTAGCATCAATAAGAAATCAAAGTTTATAAGACCAAAACTTAATAATGAATTCTTTTACAAGGTTTCAAAATACATAAATAGCGCTTTAGATATTTCTGACGGATTATTTTTTGAGCTTGAGAGATTAAGCAAAGTTAATAATATTGGTTTTGAATTTTTTCAAGAAATACAAAAAAATATTGGATGTAGCGGTGAAGAATATGAAATATTATTTACTTTTGATCCAAAACATAGAAACAAAATTCAAAAAATTGCTTACGAATATGGTGTTGTTTTAAATATATTTGCAAAAGCAACAGATGGTATATTTGAATGCGATTGCAAAGATCATCACTTTTAGAAACTAAAGTTTTATAACTTTAGCTCCAAAACCGCCCTGATTTGGTAATGCATCAGTATAACTAATAACTCGTGGGTGTGCATCTAAGAATTTTTTTACCTCATAAGATAACTTTCCAGTACCTATACCGTGATAAACCAAGACTTCCTGAAAACCATTTATAAGACAATCACTAATAAAGCGTTCAAGATTATCGATAGCTTCATCTGCTCTTTGTCCATGAAGATCAAGTTTAATATCACCATGGGTTGGTTTTTCAATATCTAATTTAATTTTTTGTTTCACTTTTACCTGATTTCCACTAGGTTTTAAACTACTTATGCTTACATGGAGTTTTATTCCGTCATCAGTTTCAATATAGGCTTTTTCACCCCGTAAAGATATCACGACACCTTTAGTATTGTTATACTTCACTCTATCGTTGATTTTGAATTCTTTTTTTTCTTCTATTTTTTCAACTTCTATTTTTGTTACTTTTTGATGAGCTGCATTTAAATGACGATGTGATTCTTGATAAATCTTAGCCTTAATAGCAAGCTGAGCCTCTTCCTTAACATCTTTGTATGCTTTGTGAAGTTTTGATTTTTCTTCGTATATAAGATTATCTAGTGCTTCTTTTTGATCATTTAAATTCTTTTTCAATCTTTCATTATTTTCAATTTTGTCATCTAAATCTTTAATTTTTCTCTTATATTCGAGCTCAAGAGAACTACTTTTTGCTATAAGATTGCTAAGTTTATCCTTATCATCACCATAAACTTCTTTAGCTTCATTTACTACATCATTTGGTATTCCATATCGTAAAGCAGTTTCAAACGCGTAGCTCATACCAATAGTCCCATTTAAAAAGTCATAAGTTGGTCGTCTATTTTCCTCGTCATATAGTGCAGCAATAAGCTCAACATTCTCATAAACAGACAAAAGGGAAGCGAGTCTTTTATGGTGAGTTGTTATAATTATTTTCATGTCTTTTTTCATTAGTTTTTCAATAATAACTTTAAAAAGACTTGCAGCTTCATCACTATCTGTACCAAGTTCGATCTCATCAACACCAACAATAGCGCTATCTTTATTGAATAAATGACTAAATTCTACCATTCTTCCGGCAAATGTTGAGATATCATTTTTAACACTCTGTGGATCGTCAAGCACAGCTAAAATATCTTTATAGTGCCCTACTTTTGTACTATGATGAGCATTGTACGGAATAAGATGCTTTGATAAAAAAATTGCACTCAAAATAGATTTAAGTAACATTGTTTTTCCACCAGCATTAACACCCGTTATCATTATTACAGATTTACTAAAATCTACAGTTACTGACTTACCATTTTTAAGAGCTGGATGATTGAATTCAACAAGTTTTTGTACCTTCTTATTTCCGCTTGGAAGTATAAAGTTTTTATCCCCTATTTTAGCAAACAATATTCTCGCTAAATAATGATCAAATCTATCAAATTCTTTATCTAAAAATGAAAGAAATAAAATATGCGAATTGAATGTTTGTGAAAACTCTCTACATAATTTAAGAATAATCTCTTCTTTTAAATCATTTAGATCATCTTGTCTATCTTTTAACTCTCTAACATTATCGGGAACTATATAAAAAAATCCACTATTACTTCTTTCGATAACCTTAGCTTTTATAATATGATTAAAACCACCCCTAACCATAAGCGCTTGCTGATTATGAACCAAATGAACTTGATGATCAACCAAATAAGGTTGTAACTTTTGATTATTCATTGTTCTTTGGAGTGCTTCTTTGATTTGAACTTTATTTTTATAAATATTTTCATTTATTCGATCATATTCTAAATTTTCACCTTGTTTAAAGTTCCCATCATCATCAAACTTAAAGCAAATATCATCAATTTGTTTAGGAATAATAATCTTGTCAATCCAATCTTTTAGTCGGTTTTCAAGCGTAAATCTTTTGATATATTTAAAGTACTCAACAATCTTTACAAATTCATAAATCTCATAAATTTTAAGTGATCCTTGTTTTTTTAAATGATTAATTGAGGTAGTTAATGGAAGTGTTTTTTTTGGTGATTTGAAATTGTATTTTGATATTTCTTCTATAAGCTTAGAATGTATATTTATATCGCCCTGTAAGACTATAGATTTTTCTCTTGCAAAATGTCCTTGAAGGCTATTTATAAAATCTTCAAGGTCAAGTTTATTTATTATATTTTGCATAATTAATTATATATTTTTATAGATGTATTAATATTATACAAACTACTTAAACATTAAATCTGAAATGCATGATATCTCCATCTTGCACTACATATTCTTTACCTTCAAGTCTTAACTTTCCAGCTTCTTTGCATTTACTTTCTCCACCTAGAGAAACGAAATCTTCATAACTTATAACCTCTGCTTTAATAAATCCTTTTTCAAAGTCATTATGAATAACTGCAGCAGCTTGAGGTGCTTTTGTATTTTTTCTAATAGTCCAGGCTCTAACCTCAACTTTGCCAGCTGTAAAATAACTTTGCAGACCAAGCTTATCAAATGCTATGTGGATTATTTTTTCTAGGCCAGACTCATCTGCACCAAGATCGCTAAGCATCTCTTTAGCCTCATCTTCTTCCATGCCGATTAGCTCTTCTTCAATTTTAGCGCAAAGTATTACAACATCGCTACCTACGCTTGTAGCATATTCTCGCACAATATCAACATATTTATTTCCATCGCTTAAGCTATCCTCATCAACATTAGCTCCATAAATAACTTCTTTATTTGAAAGAAATCTCATCTCTTTATCAAGAGCTATAAAATTCTCATCATCTTTCATTCCAAATGTTTTGACAGGATGAAGCTCATCAAGATGTTTTGCTAAATCTTCTGCTACAACTAATGCTGCAGCTGCTTTTTTATCAAGTTTTGCACTTTTTTTAAGTCTATCTATTTTCTTTTCAAGTTGTGAAATATCAGCATAAATTAGTTCTGTTTCAATGATTTCAATATCTCTAATTGGATTTACATCACCCTCAACATGAACAATATTTCCATCCTCAAAACATCTAACCATGTGTAAAATAACTTCAACTTCTCTAATATTAGAAAGAAATTGATTTCCAAGACCTTCGCCTTTACTAGCACCTCTTACAAGACCTGCGATATCAACGAAATCAATTGTTGAGTATTGAATTTTATCCGGATTAACTATTTTTGCTAATTCATTAAGTCTTTTATCTGGAACTGGTACAATTGCCTTATTTGGCTCTATCGTACAAAATGGGTAATTTTGAGCCTCCGCGTTTTGTGCTTTTGTTAAAGCGTTAAAAGTTGTACTTTTACCAACATTTGGAAGACCTACTATCCCTACACCTAATCCCATAATATTCCTTTTGCGTTCTTTTAAATTTTTTTTATTATAGATTAAATTCACAAAGATACAGATAAATTACAGAAAATGATTCCATATGAATATTCAATGGCTTATTATTCTTTGTGTGATAAAATCAACATCAAAATATTAAAAAGTTGGAAAAAATGATTAAAAAAAGTTTATATATATGTTTAATAGGTTTCACACTTACTGGATGCAATTCTAAAGATGGTCAAAACCAAAAAAAGAATATTGTTCCAACAGTAACCATAACGTCTCCAATTGAGCTAAATAGTTCAAAACAAAGTGAAGTCAATGGACTTATTGAATCTCCACAAATCGTTCAAATCAAAAATAGAGTTGATGGCTTTATTGATAGTCAAAATTTCCAAGATGGTGCTTTTGTTCATAAAGGTGATGTTCTATATAAGATTGATGATAGACAACTGAAAAATCAACTAACAAGTCTTTCTGCAAATCTAAAACAATCTATGCTAAATTTATCAAATCTTGAAAAACAAAAGAATAGAATGGAAAAATTAGTAAAAGTTGGTGGAGTAAGTGAGCAAGAACTTGACAATACAAATACACTAATTGAAAAAGAAAAAGCTATTGGCTCATCTTTTGTTGCTCAAATAGAAAAGCTTAAGCTTGATATTTCATTTGCGATCATTAAAGCTCCAATTAGTGGATATATAGAAAAAAGTCAGCAACCAGTTGGATCTTATGTGCAAGCCAATGGAGCAATGTTAACTCAAATATATGTAAGTAGTCCTTTATATTTTACGGTAATGCTTTCATCTAATGAAGCAAAACCATCAAGTGGTAAAATAACAGTTGGTTCAAATGAAAAAATTGGAAATTTAAAATATTGTGATCCTATGGCTGATAATTCTGGAATGGTTAAATGTAGATATCAATTTAATGCTGATTCAAAAATTGAAATAGGAACTATGGGTAAATTTACTTTTAATGGCGCAATCAAAGAAGGTTTATTTATCCCTCAAGAATGTTTAGTACAGGGCCCAAATGGAAGATCAGTATATATAATAAAAAACAATAAAGCT
>CAIJNA010000179.1 GCA_903821805.1 uncultured Campylobacterota bacterium
CAAAAAAAGAATTTGCCATTCTGTTTCAATATTTTTGAACTATTTCTAATCAAATCCTCTAAAGGTAAACTATCATTGTACCTTGCTATTTTGAGACTTTCATTTTCACTTTTAATCACAGAGGATGGATAAAATGGTGGATTAGAGACGATAATATCAAATATTTCTTCATCTTTTGAATCAATATCAAATGAAAAGTTTTTAAAATTTCCCTCAAAAACAATTGATTTAATATTATTTATTTCGCTATTTTTTTTTGTTAGAAAAACAAAATCTTTTTGAACTTCCAAGCTATGCAATATAAGTTTTGGATAATTTTTAGCGACCAACAAGCCAAGTATTCCACTTCCGCTTCCTATATCCAAAAGTGATCCAGTAATATTTTTAAAAATCTTTAAATTTTGCTGGATAAAGTTAAAAAGTGCCAAAGTGTCACTATTGTAACAATATCCATTTTGTGGTTGATACAAAAGCATTAAATAACACCATCGCTGTCACCATGAAGGAATTTTTGTACTATATCAACTTTTGAATTCTTAAAATGTTCAGCATCACCATATTCAACAATAACCCCGCCATAAAGCATTGCAAAATAATCAGCTGTTTTAAAAGTTTCTTGTATGTCGTGACTGATTAAAATCGAAGTAGTTTTCATCTCTTTTTGCAATGCAATAATCATTTGAGAGATTACATCACTTGTTATTGGATCAAGTCCAGAAGTTGGCTCATCATAAAGTAAAACTTTTGGATTAAGTATAATAGTTCTTGCGAGTCCAACTCGTTTTCTCATGCCGCCACTAAGTTCATCTGGATTTAAAAAAGCTACACGAGATGCATCAAGCCCAACTAATGTCAACTTTTCCATAACTTCTTTGATTATTGTTTTTTCATCTAATTTTGTATGTTCCCTAAGGGGGAAGGCTACGTTTTCAAACACATTCATACTATCAAACAAAGCACCACTTTGAAACAGAAATCCTATATCTTGACGAATAGCTCTTAATTCATTACCCTCAAGAGTAGAAATATCAATATCATTATAAAATATTTCTCCGGATGTTGGCTTCAAAAGTCCCACAATATGCTTGATTATGGTTGATTTTCCGCCGCCACTTAGTCCAAATATTGCTGTGCATTTTCCTGTTTTGATATCTAAATTAACATTTTTAAGTATCTCTTTTGTACCAAAAACTTTTCTAAGATTTTGAATTTTTATACAATGATCACTCATGTTTAAACTCCACTACAAATCCACGATCAAGTTTTTCATAATCCTTATAAAAGTCTAATTTTGTGTGATTGAACTTTGCTATATATTTATTAAGACTATTTTTTTGATCAAAACCCATTTCGCAACACAAAAATTTTATTTTATTTTTAACCGTATTATCTATGATATCTTTTAAAAGCTCATCACCTTCATGTCCTCCAAATAATGCATTTGATGGTTCAAACTTAACATTCCTTGGGAGCTTAAAATCATTTTGAATATATGGTGGATTAGAAATACACATATCAAAATGTTGGTCTGGTACATTCTCGAATAAATCACTTTTAATAAATGTTATTTGATGCTCAACATCAAACTTTTTAGCATTAAGTTTTGCAAGATTAATAGCATTATCATTTATATCAACTGCAATAATTTGAATATTTGGTATCAATTTAGCAAGAATAACAGAAATTATTCCACTTCCGACACCTATTTCTAGAACTTTTGGATTTTTAATATCTTTAAGAATAAGTTCTGCTCTTTCGACAAGAAGCTCCGTTTCTGGACGAGGAATAAGAACATTCTCCTTAACAATAAAACTTTCGCCATAAAAACTGGCTCTTGATGTTAAATATTCTAAAGGAAAATCAGTTGCCCTCTTTTTAATTAATTTTGCCAATTCAGTTTCGCAAGTACACTCTTGCTTATAATTCAAATGAAGCCAAATTGGATTTTTATCCAAAATAAAAAGAAGCAAAATTTCGACTTCTTTTTGCGGAATATGCGTAACCTCTTTTAGGAGTGGCGCATATTTTTTTATTGTTTGCTCTATTGTCATTAGTTTTGAGGAAGCTTTTCTCTCATCATATCAGCCAAATCAGCTGGGAGAGCTTCAATAGCAGGCAAAACAATATTCATGGAAACAAATAGATTTCCCATCTCTTTTGTCTTACGGTTTAGAACACCTAGTTCTTTTATTCTAAATTTTTGACTTTGCTTGGTATTTTGAGGTACTTTTAGAGTTACTGTTTTATATAGTGTTTCAATTTCAACTTTTCCTCCAAATAATGCTGAATACAAAGGAATATCAACATTAAGATGGAGATCATCTCCTTCTCTTGTATAACTACTATCAGAAGCAACATTAAGAGTAAGAATCAGGTCTCCTCTTGGGTAGCCTTTAGCCTGTTTACCTTTGCCTTTTGCTCTTATTTTTTGACCACTCTGAATCCCTTGTGGTATTTGTATGTCAAAATTTTCTCCACCAAGTGAAATATTCTTTTTTCCACCCAGAATAGCTGTTTTAAAATCTACAGTTAAACTGGCCTCAACATCTAAATCTGGTTCATAGGTGCCGCCAAATCCTCCGCCAAATCCAGCTCCGCCGAATCCACCGCCAGAGAAACCTCCGCCGCCTCCAAACATGTTTCGTAAAATATCATTTATATCTACGCCACTCCCTTGACTTCTTGAAAAATCGTGAAAGTTTTGCCCGCCAAACATACTATCACCATATTGGTCATATTGTCGTTTTTTTTCTTCGTCACCAAGAACTTCATAAGCCCCATTTATTTCTTTAAATTTTTCTTCAGCCTCTGGTGTCTTATTGATATCTGGATGAAATTTTTTTGCTAAAGTTCTATAGGCTTTTTTTATTTCACTTTGAGTTGCATTTTCGCTAACACCAAGTGTTTCATATAAACTTTTTGCCATTTTAAAATCCTTTGTATATTTTAATTTTGAATAAATTGATAAATGCTGCTTAAAATAGCAACAAATGAAATTATACTTTAGAAAATTAGCACTTGTCAAGACTAAGTGCTAATCTTATGATCCTTATTTTGCTAATAAGCCTTTTTTAGGTCCACTTACTCCGCAACATTGTTTGAATTTTTTTCCACTTCCGCAAGGACAAAGTTCATTTCTAGCTACTTTTTTTAAAATTGCTTCATTTTCGAATTCGGCAATATCTTTATTAGTAAAAAGTTCTTTATTTTCCTCTTCCATTTTATGTCGCAATGCCTCGATCTCTGCTTTTTCTGCCTCTTCATCTCTAAGTCTAACAGTAAATAATATTTTGACGATCTCTAGTTTGATAAATGCAATAAGCTCAATAAACATATTATAACTTTCTTTTTTGTACTCAACCAATGGGTCTTTTTGATTGTAACCCCTAAGCCCTATTCCTGTTTTTAGAGTATCCATTGTATACAAATGATCTCTCCATGAACTATCTAAAATTTGCAAATAAAGTATTTTTTCAATTTCTTTTCTTTGTTCATCAGAAGCTAATGACATTTTAGATTCAAATTTAGACTGAAGAATGTCTAATAATTTAGAAGATATAGCTTCGATATCGTCAGAAGCTATATCTTCTTTCTGAATATTAACATTTAATTCTTCTTGTAATATTGCAATCACATGAGCATAATTAAAATCATCAATCATTACAGAATCACTTAACATTGATGCATTATGAATCATTGTTGAAACATATTCTTTTATATTTTCTTGAATTTTTGAGTCAATATCAAATTCTTTATCTAGCAAGTTGTTTCTAAAATTATAAATAACTTTTCTTTGTTCATTTGCTACATCATCATACTCCAAAAGATGCTTTCTACTTTCAAAATGCATCCCTTCGACTTTTTTCTGTGCATTTTCAACAGCTCGAGTAACCATTCCTGATTCGATATGCTCGCCCTCTTCAATTCCAAGTCTTGTCATAATATTTGCAATTTTATCACTTCCAAATATTCTTAAAAGATTATCTTCAAGACTTAAATAAAATTGAGATTCTCCAACATCACCTTGTCTACCACTTCTTCCTCTTAGCTGATTATCAATCCTTCGACTTTCATGTCGTTCAGTTGCAATAATTGCCAAACCACCGAGTTCTAAGCATTCCTTTGGAAGTTTAATATCAACACCACGGCCAGCCATATTTGTAGCAATTGTAACAGCACCTTTTTGACCAGCATTTTCAACAATTTTTCCCTCTTTTTCATGCTGCTTAGCATTTAAAACTGTATGTGGAATTTTTTTCTCAATAAGTAAATTATGCAAATATTCACTTTTTTCAATAGATGTTGTTCCAACCAAAACTGGCTGACCTTTATCGCTATATGCTTTAATTTTTAAACAAATAGCATCAAATTTTTCTCTTTCACTTTTGTAAATCAAATCATTCTTATCAATTCTCTGAACCTGCACATTTGTTGGAATACTTACAACATTTAGATTGTAAATTTCTGCAAATTCTGTAGCTTCGGTTTGTGCCGTACCGGTCATACCTGCTAGTCTAGAATACATTCTGAAATAATTTTGGAATGTTATGTCAGCCAAAGTTTGCGATTCATCTTGTATCTTAACTCCCTCTTTTGCCTCAAGTGCTTGATGTAATCCTTCACTAAATCTTCTTCCCTCGCTAAGTCTTCCTGTGAATTCGTCAACAATAATAACTTCATTGTTTTGCACAACATAATCTACATCTTTTTGAAAAATATAATTTGCTTTTAAAGCTTGATCCAAGTGATGAGATAAACCTGCATTCTCAAGCGAATAAAGATTCTCAACACCGTACATTTGTTCTGCTTTTGTAATTCCACTGTCATTTATCATTACAGATCTATTTTTCTCATCTACATAAAAATCGCCAGTTATAATTGGTTGTTCATCTGGTCTAGCTGGTTCAATCTTTTCGCCTTTCATAAGATGTTGAGCTATTTCGTTTGATTTTGCGTAATCACTGCCTTTTCTTTTTGTAGGTCCACTTATAATAAGTGGGGTTCTAGCCTCATCAATCAAAATTGAATCTATTTCATCAACAATAACGAAGTTGTGACCTCTTTGAACTTTTTCGTTCAAATCATAAACCATATTGTCTCTTAAGTAATCAAATCCGTATTCATTATTTGTTCCGTATGTTATGTCACAAGCATATTGAGCTTTTCGTTCAGAATCACTCTTAATGTCATTTGTTAATATTCCCACACTTAAACCAAGAAAATTATATAGCTTTTCTAATTCTTTTGCGTCACGTGAAGCAAGATAATCATTAACCGTTACAACATGTACACCAAGACCAGTAAGAGCATTTAAGACAACAGGAAGTGTTGCCACAAGAGTTTTGCCCTCACCTGTTTTCATTTCAGCAATTCGTCCATCGGTTAATACTAATCCACCAATCATTTGGACATCATAATGCCTCATTCCAAGAACTCTTTTGCTAGCTTCCCTTGTTATTGCAAAAACATCATTCAAAGCATCATTTGTAGTAATAATATTAGATTGTATTTTTTCTTTGATGCTTCCAATTGCTTCATGGATTTCTTCATCACTCATTGCGCTATATTTTGGCCCAAGTGCAGTGATTGTATCTACCCTGTTTTTATACTTTTTAACTTCTTTATCATTTTTAGTTCCGAATAGTTTTCCCAAAATCTTTAACATATTAATTTAATCCTTTTTCATCTATAATTCCGCGATTATAACTAAAGGATAATTATGAAAGTATTAATTATGTGTCTATTTTTAAGCAATATTTTATTTAGTGCACCACTTGAATTTCAAACACTTAGTAGTGATTTTAAACAAATTGTAAAAAATAAATCTGGCTCTGAAATATTATACAAGGGTGAGCTAAAAATCAAAGGCAATGATAAAATAAAATGGAACTACAAAACACCTATTAAGAAAATAGTTTACGTAAATAAAAACAAAGTTCTAATAGATGAACCAGAACTCGAACAAGCTATAACGTCGAGCCTTAGCAATGAATTAAATATAATAAAAATTATAAACGAATCAAAGAAAATATCACAAAACGAATATGAAAATATGATAGATGGAATTAGATATTCCATTACTATTGAAAATAATATTTTAAAAACCATTAAATATAGCGACGAACTTGGGAATAAAGTATCAATTATATTTACAAATTTTATAAAAAATAGCTTAATTAATGATGATGTATTTTTATTTAAAATACCTTCAAATTATGACGTTATAAGAAAATAATAATTTTTTCGATAATATTCACACAAAGGTACAACTGATAATAGCTTGAATTTATTCAAGAGGAAAGTCTGGGCTTTAGTGAAGCAAGGTTCCATCTAACTGATGGCTAGAGTAATCTAAGGGAAAGTGCAACAGAAAATAAACTACCATCTCTTGGTTAGAGCTCTGGAAAAGGTGAAACGGTGAGGTAAGAGCTCACCATGTTTTAAGCAATTAAAATAGTAATGTAAACCCAACCTAAAGCAAGAAAACATTGGTATAAGCTTCACATTTTTGTGTTTTCGCAAGATTTTTAAAGTGATTTAAAAACTAGATAAATTATTATCCACGACAAAACGCGGCTTATGTTGTACCTTTTTTCTAAGTATTCTCAGTACAACACTCCATTAAAATTCAAATTCAATTCAAAATTAGCTGGTTTTTCAAGTTTCTCAATACTTTTTTGAATTAAATAATGATCTTTAGACGATTTAATTGTAAAAATATTTCCACTTAAATCATACTCATACGAATGCCTTAAAAATTCACTATTGAGCAAATTATTTAGACTATGAATATAGCTCAGCCATTCTATTATTTTAATATCTGGAAGTAAGTTTTTAAACTCTTTAATATTTTTTTCACTTGGTAATTCTTTGGTCGAATATTTAATAATAGTAGCAATTAAAATTCTATCTTCATGCGTAAATCCATAATTCAATCCATTTAAAATAAAATTAGCGCTATGCTCCGTATTCTTATAATAATTTAAACTGATTCCTATTTGCTGAAGCTTTGCGGATATTACAAGATAAGACTTATATTTATTGTCCAAGTTGTGTAAAGGAGATAAAACATCAAAAATCTTACTAATATTGTTTCCTAAATATGCTGTTTGTTTTGAATCGTCAGTAAATCTATCAAGTAAACTTTTAACACTAACGCTAAAATTTGAAGGAAATTTATGATGCGTAGTTCTTAAAATATCAGTAAGATAAACGCCTTCACGAACACCAACTCCAGAAGTCACAACTTGCTTTATTTCTAAAAATTCTAAAATTGTTTTAAAGATAAAAGTACCTACTTTAATCGTATCATACCTATCACTTCTAACACCAAGTGACGATAATTTTTCATTTGTGGAGGCCTTTAAGATGCTTTCAAAAAGAGATAATGCTGGTTTAACTTGATATGTAAATCCATGCAACACATCAAAGGGATGATCTGTATTTTGAATAATGGCTCTTGCCAATGCTCTAGCAGTACCACCAAGACCTACAAGCATTCCTATTTTTTTATATTCCAAAGTAAGAGTTGAAAGTTGTTTATCAATATATTCTTTGGCTCCTGCCAAATCATTTTTATCGAAAAATAATTCTTTCAATCTTACAGTACCTATGTCTAAAGAAATAGTTTTTGTAATATTTTTATTTATAACTAAAGCCAACTCAGTACTTCCGCCACCAATATCAAGAGTAGTAAAGCTATCAGTTTTTAACAAATTATTAGCACCCACTGCACCATAATAAGCTTCTTTTTCACCATCAATTACTTTAATATCAATTCCTAATTCATTTTTTACTTTCTGCAAAAAAACACTTTTATTTGGCGCGTCCCTAAGAGCTGATGTTGCGACACAAAGTATTTTTCTTGATTTTAGATTTTTTGCGATATTTAAAAATGATTCCATAGCATTAAATGCTCGCATCATTGGAATTTCTTGCAATAAGCCGTTATTCTGATATGAGTTTTCTGAGATTTTTACTTTTGATTTTGTTTCATTAATTAGGTGAAACGCAAAATGGCTAGTTTTTTTAAAAACCACCATACGCATTGAATTTGAACCAATGTCAATGATGGTTGTTATTTTTGCCATATACTAGTTATCTTCCTCTTGAAGTTGTTGGAATTTAAATTTAAGTTCTTGCATTGTTTCCTGATTGTCAGGATCTACAACGATACAATCAACCGGACAAACCTCAACACAAGCAGGTTCTTCATAGTGACCAACACATTCAGTACATCTATCACTATC
>CAIJNA010000180.1 GCA_903821805.1 uncultured Campylobacterota bacterium
CTCCAACGGGTCACAATAGACATCATCGACACGTCTTATGATCCCATCAACCCTTTTTAGACCATTAAGATTTTTAAGCCATAACTGATTGTTTTTTGTTAGTAGATCTTCACCCTGAACTAATGTTAATCCCAGGAATGCACTTAAATAAGAATGTTCAAAATATGTTTCATTGTGTGGACCAGGAGTTAGCAGTGCTATAAGCGGATTTGTACTATTTGTTTTTGTAGATGCTTTTAGCATGTTTTTAAAATTATCTACATATCTTGAAAGTTTCTTGATATTTGTATTCGGATAAAGATCGTTTGCAATTGTATTCATTGTTAAACGATTCTCTATAGCATAACCAAGACCAGATGGAGCAGATGTTCTGTCTGTTATTACCCAAAATTTACCATCAGGTCCCCTGCTAATGTCGCTCGCATAAAACTTTAAAGTATAATAATCTTTGTTTTTAAAGTTGTAAACCTCAGGTATAAAACCTTTGTGAGCAAAAATAATTTCCGCAGGTACAATGCCATCTTTTAAAAGTTTTTGCTCTGTATATATGTCTTTAAAAATTAAATCTAAAAGCTTAGCTCTTTGTTTTAATCCTAAAGAAATTTCATTCCATTCCCTTTCTTCTATAATAAAAGGTATGGGGTCTAGATTCCATTTTCGATTGTTTCCATCTGGATCGTTGTAAATATTATATGTAACGCCATTATCTTCAAGTCTCCAGTCTATTTCAACTTGCTTTTGCGCAAGTTGTTTGAGACCTACAAATGAAAGGCTATTTGCAATATCTATCCAGTGATTTTTAATGCTGCAATTTTCATCGAACATTTCATCAAAAGGAGAGTTTAGTTTACAATTTTCGAAAATATCCATGGTTTTAAATCTTTGCAACCCATCTTTGTCTTAAATCCATTGTATGTGGATATTCTGGATTAGTGCCAATTTTTTGAATATTAAATACTTTTCCTCCATCTTTGACAACAATTTTTCTTGTTTCATTGCTTGAAGAATTATGCGGTGCAACTACAGGAGCCGATTGTTCTACCACATCACCTTGTGAATGATTAAAATCCCAATATCTGTTTATTCTTCTAGATTCTGCTTCATAAGAATTTACAGGAAAGCTATCGTAAGTTCTTCCGCCTGGATGTGATACAAAGTAGTTAAAGCCACCTATTGATTTTGTATTCCAATTGTCAACAACATCAAACGTTAATGGCGTATCAACTCCAATCGTAGGATGAAGTGCAGACCATGGTTGCCATGCACGATACCTTACTCCACATACAAATTCACCATGTGTAGCAGATTTAACCAATGGAATCTCAACTCCATTGCACGTAAGAGTGTATCTTTCTGGAACAAAATCTCTCACTTTTATTTGAAGTCTTTCAAGTGAACTGTCAACATATCGTGCAGTTCCTTGGCTACCACTTTCTTCGCCAAGAACATGCCATGGCTCAATAGCCGCTCTTATTTCTATATCCATATTTTCTATTTTTGTCATTCCATATAGCGGGAATCTAAATTCAAAGAATGGATCAAACCAGTCAAGCTTGAATGGATATCCCTCATCATTTAAATATTCGACAATACTTTTCATATCTTCTCTAACATAGTGCTCAAGAAGGAATTCATCATGAAGTCTCGTTCCCCATCTAACAAGTTTGTGCTGATAAGGTTTTTTCCAGAAAGCACTTACTAAAGCCCTAACTAAAAGCATTTGTAAAAGTGCCATTTCTCTATGAGGTGGCATATCGAAGGCTCTTAATTCTAGAATCCCTAGTCTTCCAGTGCTGCTATCTGGTGAATAAAGTTTATCGATGCAAAATTCACTTCTGTGAGTATTTCCTGTTATGTCAGTAAGCATATGACGGAATAGTCTATCTGTTAACCAAAATGGAACTTCACCATCTTCAGGAATTTGAGAAAATGCGATTTCTAATTCATAAAGATTTTCAATTCTTCCCTCGTCAACTCTTGGTGCTTGACTTGTTGGCCCAATAAATGCTCCACTGAAAAGATAAGAAAGACCTGGATGATGTTGCCAAAAAGTTATCAAGCTTTGAAGAAGTCTTGGATTTCTAAGTAGTGGACTATCGCTAGGTTTCATAGCGCCTATTGTAACGTGATTTCCGCCACCAGTTCCTGTGTGTTTTCCATCAAGCATAAATTTCTCAGTACCTAGTCTGCAAATTCTTGCATCTTTATATAGCTTGATGAGATTGTCACTTAGTTCTTGCCATGAAGATGCCGGCTGAATATTTACTTCAATAACTCCTGGATCAGGAGTAACTTTGATTCTATCTGTTCTCAAATCATGAGGAGGCTCATAACCTTCCAAAATAATCGGCATATTTAAATATTTAGCAGTAACTTCAATAGATGAAATAAGGTCTAAAAATTGTTCAGTATCTTCAATTGGTGGCAAGAAAAGACATAATTTTTTTTCTCTAATTTCTGCACACATCGCAGTTTTAACAAAAGCAGAGTATGTATTCAATTGTGTTGTAGTGTCATCTATATTTTTTGCTCTTGATTCCACATTTTCTTTATAATTACCAAGCTCAGGATATGAAGCAAATAGGTCAAGTTCAAATCCTTTTTCAAGTTCAGTGTGAGGTTTTGCCAACAATGAATTAAGCGGAAGTCTTAGACCAAGCGGTGAATTTCCAGCTGATAGAAACATATGTTTTCTTCTAAATTCCCATTTTGAAGTTAGCCATTTTGTTTTACCAAATCCAAGAGGAAGTACAAATCCAACCTCTTTATTAAGACCATTTGATAGTTTTTCAGCGATAGTTTGTCTCTCAAGTGAGTCTTTTAAGTCAAATTCCAAAGGATCAATATCAAGAGGCATTTCTGCTTCTTTCATGATGTAATAAACTGGATCCTCAAACGCAGGAACAATATTTTCGGGGCTAACTCCTAAAACTAAAGCTAGATGACTTAAAAATTGTTTCGCATCTTTTGTTTCAAATTTGTACTCTTTGTTTTTGTCCGCTAAAAGTTCAGGATTTTCCCAAACAGGAACTCCATCTTTTCTCCAATAAATACTTGTTTGCCATCTAGGAATCGGCTCACCTGGATACCATTTTCCTTGAGCATGATGAAGCAATCCACCATTTGTATATGAGCTTAAAAGTTGTCTTGAAAGATCATTTGCAAGCTTTCTTTTGTGTTCTCCATCTGCGGTTGTATTCCATTCTGGAGCTTCCATATCATCAATGCTAACAAAAGTAGGTTCACCACCCATCGTCAATCTAACATCATTTGCAACTAGATCCTCATCAACTTTGAATCCAAGCTCATAAATCTCTTTCCATTGCTCTTCTCTATATGGTTTAGTAACTCTAGGAGATTCGAAAATTCTTGTAACTTTGTTTTCAAATTCAAATTCCGTTTCACATTTATCGCTAGCACCTTCAATAGCATGAGCAGAATTGTAATGAGGAGTGCAAGCAAGTGGAATATGACCTTCGCCTGCAAAAAGACCACTTGTTGAATCTAATCCAACCCAACCCGCTCCAGGAATATATACTTCGGTCCAAGCGTGTAAATCAGTAAAGTCCTCTTCTGGTCCACTTGGTCCATCTAAAGATTTTTCGTCTGCTTTGAGTTGAACTAAATAGCCAGAAACAAACCTGCTTGCAAGCCCCAAATGTCTTAAAACTTGTACAAACAACCATGAGAAATCTCTACAGCTTCCAGTTTTACATTTTAAAGTGTGATCACAAGTTTGCACACCAACTTCAAGTCTTAATGTATAGTTTAAATATTCATATATTTTTTGATTTAGAGCAACTAAAAAGTCAATAATTGGCTTTTCACCTATGTCAACCGTTGACACAAATTCTCTAATTGCAGCACTATCTTCATCTAGTTCAAGATATGGGAATAGTTCTTTTTTTAAATCGTCCTTGTAAGAAAATGGATAATTTGCAGCACTTTCTTCGACAAAGAAATCAAATGGATTGATAGTTATCATGTCAGCAATGATTTCAACATTAATGCTTAATTCAGTAGTCTTTTCAGGGAAAACCAATCTTGCCAAATAATTACCAAAAGGGTCTTGTTGCCAATTTATAAAATGATTTTCCGGTTTTATTTTAAGGGAATAAGCCTCGATTGGTGTCCTGCTGTGAGGAGCTGGACGAAGCCTTATTATGTGGGGACTTAGATTAACTGGTTTGTCATATTTGTAGCCCGTTTTATGAGATATTACAACTTTTAATGCCATTGTTCATCCTTAATTTTGTTTACCTAAATGAAATATTTTTATTTCATCGTTTTGTTTCAAATATAATAAAAGCTTTTTACTACACTTCATCCTAAAATAAAACTCAAAAAGTATGTAAATTGTATTTATACATTTATGAATTACATAAGTATATCCACCTTGACTTGTTATTTTGTTTATTTAATTTGAATGAAAATCGCAATAATTGCCAAAAATATTGACTGAATTACACTAGAAGAATTTTTATTGGATATAAAATATCCAAAATAGCTATTTTAAAGACAAATATCTATTTACCCCAATTAAGTTTTTGATTTAAAACAGCAAAATAATCTCTTTCTTTTGCTCGTATTAGTTTAGATTTTAATGGAGCGATTTTGACTTTCACGATGTCACCTTTTTTTAATTCATATGTATCTTGACCATCAATAAGCACAAAAGCTCCATCTATATCATTTGTAGTAAGGGCGATTTCAAAATCTGATGGCAGCACTATTGGTCTTTGTGTTAAAGAGTGAGCTGAAATAGGAGTTACAATAAAGGCATCAGTTAACGGATAAACTACAGGACCACCACTACTTAGATTATATGCAGTCGAGCCTGTTGGAGTTGAGATTACAAGCCCATCGCCATAGTAGCTATTGAATTTTTTGTTATCAACAAAAGCATCTATTGTTACCATGTGAGTAACAGATTTGCCTTTAATAACAATATCGTTAAATGCAACAGTATGAATATCATTAATTGATGCATTGATCATCATTCTTTCATCAATTTTGTAGTCATCATTTAAAAAATTTGTTAAAAATAAATCAAGCTCTTCTGGCAATACGGAGGTTAAAAATCCTAATGTTCCAAGATTGATTCCTAATATCGCTTTATTGAAATCTATACTTCTTCTTGCAACAGATATTAAAGTTCCATCGCCACCAATAGTTACAAGAAAATCACTTTTTTGAACAAGTTCGCTAAATGGATATCCATTTTCTTCACCTATCATCTCGGCACTAGTTTTATCCAAAATGGTTTTAATGCCGAAATTGTTGAAAGTTGACTTGATTGACAGATAAACATCTTGTAAATCTTTACTATTAGGACGCAGAATTATCCCTGCTAATTTTTTTGCTGATAAAAGTTCTTGATTTTGTATTGATTTCATCCTTGGATTATATCTCAAAATGATAAATTTTTAATTTATAATGAACAAAATCTTAAGTACCATTAGGACTTTAAAAATAAGATAAGAAAGTATTAATAAATGGGACACAATTATTTACCAAAAGCAGAGGGTTTATACGATCCAAGATTTGAAAAAGATGCATGTGGAGTTGGCTTCGTAGCAAATATTAAAGGTGTTAAATCTCATGAAATTATTCAAAAGGGTATAGAGCTTCTCATAAATCTTGAACATCGTGGTGCTGTAGGAGCTGAAAAGAATTCTGGTGATGGAGCCGGTATTTTGGTTCAAATGCCAGATAAATTTTTTAGAAAAATTGCAATGTTGCAAAACATTAATCTTCCAAGTTTTGGTAATTATGCTGTTGGTGTTGTCTTTATTCCAAGAGACCCGGAGGGCGGTTTGGAATGCCAAACAATAGTTGAAAATTGCATATCAGAACTTGGACTTGATTTTTTAGGATGGAGAAAAGTACCAACTGACAATAGTTCTCTTGGTGACAGTGTTAAATCTACTGAGCCGCATATTTATCATATTTTCGTTGCAAAACCAAACCATATCATAGATAGTGATGCGTTTGAGAGAAAACTTTATGTTGCCAGAAAATATATTCAAACAGAAGTTACAAGTTCTGATATCAAGAGTAATGAATATTTTTATATACCATCACTTTCTTACAAAACAATCCTTTATAAGGGCCAGTTAATTACGGCTCAATTACCTTTATTTTTTGCTGATTTAAATGATAAAGATTTTGAATCAGCGATTGCATTGGTTCACAGTAGATTTTCAACTAACACATTCCCATCTTGGCCTTTGGCTCAGCCTTTTAGATATTTGGCACATAATGGAGAGATTAATACTTTACGGGGAAATATTAATTGGATGAGGGCTCGACAATCATTGATTGAATCAAATCTTTTTTCACAAGATGATCTAGATAAAATTTATCCTTATTTGATAAATGAAAAAACTGGCTCTGACTCTTCAATTTTAGACAATGTAGTAGAACTTTTGACTTTAGCAGGCAGAACATTACCTCATGTTATGACTATGATGATCCCAGAAGCTTGGGAAAAAGACAAGCAAAATAACAAAGAAATAAGAGATTTTTATGAGTACCATGCGACATTAATGGAGCCATGGGATGGGCCAGCTTCTTTGGCGTTTACAGATGGTAAGTTTGTTGGGGCAACACTTGATAGAAATGGACTTAGACCATCGCGTTATATACTTACTAAAGATGATATTTTAGTTATGGCGTCAGAGCAAGGGGCTATTTATTTTCCACCAGAAGATGTTCTTTTAAAAGGAAGATTACAGCCTGGGAAAATGTTTTTAGTGAATCTTGATGAAGGACGAATTGTTCCTGATATTGAAATTAAAACAATGCTTGCAAAAGGGCATCCTTACGGCGAATGGTTGGACGAATTAAAAATATCCCTTGATAATTTACCACTAAATAACCAAGTAAAGCAGCCAAACCACAAAACTATTTTAAGAAGACAAAAGTGCTATGGATATACTATCGAAGATTTAAAAACGATCATTGCTCCAATGGCAAAAGATGGATATGAGGCAATTGGCTCAATGGGAAATGACGCAACTTTACCTGTATTGTCAAATAAAGCAGTAAATCTATTTAATTATTTTCATCAACTATTTGCTCAAGTTACAAATCCACCAATCGATCCAATTAGAGAAGAAAGCGTTATGTCTCTTGTCAGCTTTATAGGTCAGCAAGGTAATTTATTTGAGCAAAACAAAAAAACAAAAAAATTTATTGAACTTCCTCAACCAATCCTAACAAATGAAAATCTGGAAAAATTAAGAGGAATCAATGAGTCAAATTTTAAAGCCATAACTATTGACCTTTTGTTTGATGTAAAAACTATAGGCTCTATGGAGCAACGACTAGTAGCAGTTCGGAATGCTGCACTAACTGCCGTTCAGAATGGTTTTCAAGTTATTATTTTATCTACAAGAGGTGTTGACAAAAAGCATGCTGCCATACCATCACTTTTAGCTATTAGTGCAGTACACCATCATTTGGTGGAACATGGTATGCGAACAAATTGTGGTATTGTGATTGAGTGTGGAGATGCAAGAGAAGTTCATCATTTTGCAACATTAATTGGTTATGGAGCTAATGCCATTAATCCATATTTGGCATTTGAAACAATTGAAGATTTGAGAAAAAGAACATTGATTGATGAGCATTTAAGTAGCGAGAATGCAACAAAAAACTATATCAATGCTATTGAAAAAGGTTTATTGAAGATCATGTCAAAAATGGGCATTTCAACTATTCAATCATATACAGGGGCTCAAATCTTTGAAGCTGTAGGGCTTAGTGATGAAGTTGTTGCGAAATATTTCAAAGGGACAGCAAGTAGATTAAGTGGTATTGGAATAAATGAGATTGAAGCTGAGGTTTTGATTTGTCATGAAGTTGCTTTTAGTGAAGATAATGTTGAGTCCACAGATTTAAGTGTTGGAGGACTTTACTCCTATAGACAAAGAGGTGAAAAGCATCAATATACGCCAGAAAATATTTTCTTACTTCAGCAGTCAGCAAGAACAAATGATTATGAAGTATTTAAGCAATATTCAAAAACATTAGATTACCAAGCCGATAATTTATTAAATTTAAGAGGTTTGCTGGATTTTAAAAAACAAGCACCGATCTCAATTGATGAGGTTGAAAGTGTTGAGGAGATAAGAAAAAGATTCGCAACAGGCGCTATGAGTTATGGTTCAATTTCACTTGAAGCTCATCAAACAATGGCAATAGCAATGAATGCAATTGGCGCAAAGAGCAATACTGGTGAAGGTGGTGAAGACCCACTTAGATTTAAGCCTTTTGCAAACGGAGACAATGCAAACTCTTCTATTAAACAAGTTGCAAGTGGTAGATTTGGTGTAACCATGAATTATTTGGTAAATGCCAAAGAGATCCAAATAAAAATGGCACAAGGTGCAAAACCTGGTGAAGGTGGGCAATTGCCAGGAGATAAGGTTGACGATATTATTGGAAAAACGCGATATTCAACTCCAGGGGTTGGACTAATTTCACCACCACCTCATCATGATATTTATAGTATCGAGGACCTAAAGCAATTGATACATGATTTGAAAAACGCAAACAAAGAAGCACGAATAAGTGTAAAACTTGTATCAGAAGTTGGCGTTGGAACAATAGCAGCAGGTGTTGCAAAAGCTCATTCTGATGTTATTTTGATTTCTGGATACGATGGAGGAACTGGCGCTTCGCCTCAAACATCTATAAAACACACTGGATTACCATGGGAATTAGGACTTGCAGAAGCTCATCAGACGCTTGTTAAAAATGGTCTTCGTTCAAGGATAGTGCTTCAAACAGATGGTCAACTTAAAACGGGACGAGATATTGTTATCGCTACATTGCTTGGTGCCGAAGAATGGGGTGTTGCTACTAGCGCACTTATAGTTGAGGGATGTATTATGATGAGGAAATGCCATCTGAATACTTGTCCAGTTGGAATAGCAACTCAAGACCCAGAGTTGCGAGCAAAATATAAAGGTAAGCCAGAACATATTATAAATTATATAACTTTTTTAGCGATGGAAATTCGAGAACTTATGGCCGAATTGGGATTTAGAACTATTAATGAAATGGTAGGTAGAGTAGACAAGCTTGAAGCTAGAAAAAATATTACTCATCCAAAAGCAAAACACTTAAAGCTTGAAAGACTTCTTCACGGTGTTCATATTCGTTCAACTGATTCTAACTATTGTTCATCATCACAAGAGCATGGAATTGAAAATGCAATGGATAATCAACTAATAGAAATGGCTAAAGAATCAATTTTAAATGGTACAAAAACATACAATGACATAATCATAACAAATGTCAATCGTACTCTTGGAACATTGCTCTCGTCTGAGGTTACAAGAAAATATGGAGAAAATGGATTGCCAAATAATACAATTCATTTTAAAATGAAAGGTAGTGCTGGCCAAAGTTTTGGAGCGTTTTTGACATCAGGCATAACTTTTGAAGTTGAGGGTGAAGTTAATGATTATGTTGGAAAGGGGCTTTGCGGAGGAAGAATTATTGTGTATCCTTCAAAGAGTTCTAGTTTTGAACCCAAAAATAATGTAATTATTGGAAATGTAGCATTTTATGGAGCCACAAGTGGAGAAGCATATATTTACGGATTAGCTGGCGAGAGATTTGCAGTGCGAAATTCTGGAGCCAATATAGTTACTGAAACACTTGGTGATCATGGATGCGAATATATGACAGGTGGGAATGTTGTGGTTTTGGGGGAAATAGGTAAAAACTTTGCAGCTGGAATGAGCGGTGGTATTGCATATATTTATGATGTCAATAATAATCAATCGTTAAAAATAAATTCCGCAATGGTATATCTTGAAAGTATAAATTCTGAATCTGAAAACACAAAATTAAAAACAATGATTGAAAATCATTTTGAATTTACTTCAAGTAAAACTGCTAAAACTATTTTGGAAAATTGGGAAACCGCAAAAACACAATTCATTAAAGTTATCCCAAAAGAGTACAAGAAAGTTTTACAAAAGAATGAACAAAAATGTGCGCAAGCTAATATAAAAGTGCAAGGCTAGACCATGGGAAAAGTTACAGGATTTAAAGAATACAAAAGAGAAGATTTTGGATATCAAAGAGTCGGTGAAAGAATAACTCATTTTAAAGAATTTACAATTGCAATGCCAAAAGATGATGTAGAAAAACAAGCTGCAAGATGTATGGAATGTGGAGTTCCATTTTGCCATAGTTCATACGGATGTCCCTTGGCAAATATTATCCCCCAGTTCAATGATTTAATTTATACAGACAAATGGGAAAGTGCATTTAGAAATCTCATGAGCACAAATAACTTTCCTGAATTCACAGGACGAGTTTGTCCTGCTATTTGTGAAACGGCATGCGTGCTTGGAATTAATGATGAACCGGTTGCCATTAAAAATATTGAATATGCAATTATTGAAAAAGCGTACGAAAAAGGGTGGATGAAAACTCTTTCTAAAGAAAAGCAAACAGGTAAAAAAGTAGCCATTGTAGGAAGTGGTCCCGCAGGACTTGCTGCTGCTGATCAATTAAATAAAGCAGGTCATGAAATTACAGTTTATGAAAAAGAAAAGAGAATCGGTGGATTACTTAGATACGGCATACCGAATTTTAAACTCGATAAAAAAGATGTAGTTCAAAGACGAATCGATATCATGATAGAAGAAGGAATAAATTTTATACCGGAAGTTAATGTCGGTGTAGATATATCTATCAATGAATTAGATAAAGAATTTGATGCAATTATAGTTTGCATAGGTGCTGGAAAACCTAGAGATCTCCCGATCATCAATCGAGATGCCAAAGGAATACATTTTGCTATGGACTTTTTAGCTCAAAATAATTCTATTTTAGAATGTGAAATTTTTAATGAACAAGAGAAAATATCAGCAAAAGGTAAAAAAGTTTTAGTTATCGGTGGCGGTGATACAGGAAGTGATTGTGTAGGAACATCTATTAGGCAAGGTGCTAAATCTGTAATGCAAATTGAGCTATTGTCAAAACCACCATTATCCAGAACGGAAGAGATGCCTTGGCCAAAATTTCCTAGGATTTTTAAGCTTTCAACTTCTCAATCTGAAGGATGCGATCTGGAATTTGATGTCCTTTCGAAATCATTTATTAAGAATGAAACAGGCCATTTAATCGGTGTAAATTGTGTTAAGATTAAATGGGATGGACAAAACTTTAAAGAAATTGATGGTAGCGAATTTGTAATTGAAGCTGATTTGGTACTTCTTGCAATGGGATTTGTTGGACCGTCACAAGATTGTGTTATTGAAAACTTTAATCTTAAAATTGATCAAAGAACAAATATAGAAGCTATAAATTATAAGACATCTGTGCCAAAAATATTTTCTTGCGGTGATTCTCGAAGAGGACAATCTTTAATAGTTTGGGCTATTTTTGAAGGAAGAGAATGCGCAGTTGTTGTTGATGAATTTCTTATGAATAAAAAAAGTATGCTCAATCGTTCTAATAAATCTTTATATGAACTATAGTGTGTCATAACAGCATAATTTATAAAAAGATAGATTTTCAAATCTTCTTTTTAACTTGGCTGGAAGTTGTTATTGGTAAAATCCCATCATTAGTTTAGTTTTATATAATTATAAATACTAAAAAAGTTTCAAATGAGGGGATTTAATTATGCTAGTAGGTAGAAGAGTTGGGATCGTAGGTTCTGGTTTTGTTGGAGCAACAGCAGCGTATAGTTTGACATTGCTTGGAACTTGCCATGAAGTAGTTATGTATGATATTTTTCCAGATTTGGCAAAAGGTAAAGCGATTGATATCGGGCAATCTACAAGTTATTCTCCGCAGGGCACTATAGTAACTTCAGCTGAAACACCATCAGATATGAAAGATTGTGATATTGTTGTCATAACGGCCGGTGTTCCAAGAAAAGGTGATATGACACGAGAAGACTTACTTCTTATAAATGCCAAAATAGTCAAAACAGTTGTTCTTGATATCATGAAATACTCCCCGAATGCAATTATTTTATGTGTGGCAAATCCATTAGATGTTATGACATATGTTATTCATAGACTTACAAAATGGCCAAGGAATAGAATTATAGGAATGGCTGGTGCTTTAGATATCTCAAGAATGGCTTATCAAATAAATAAAAAAGTTGGCTTTGGACCAGGTCAAACAAGAGCAATAGTTATTGGTGATCATGGTCAAAACATGATTCCACTTCCAGAGATATCAGCAGTTGGAGGTATACCATTAAGTCAGCTTGTTGGAAAGAATGATATGGATGAAATTATCCAAAAAACAAAAGAAGGTGGAGCTGAAATTGTAAAATATCTTGGTACATCAGCATATTATGCTCCAGGAAGAGCTATTACAGTTATGATACAAGCTATTTTAGATGATTCAAGAATTGTTATTCCATCATCCGTTTTACTTGAAGGGGAATATGGATACAGCGATGTAACAGTTGGAGTCCCAGTAGTTTTAGGTTCTAGTGGATGCGAGCAAATTATTGAACTTGAGCTTGACAGTGAGAATAAAGAGAAATTCGCAAACAGTGTCGCTTCTATCAAGGAAGGGATTAAGATATTGGAAGATAATGGATTTTTTGAATAAATTGATAATATGAATGTAAAAATACTATATTAAAAAAGGCTAGTCAGTTTGACTAGCCTTTTTTGTTTCAAAGAAAACTGTTCAAAGATTATGAACAGTGTCCTCCTCCACAACAAGCTGATTTTGCAGGAGCTACAGATTTAGCAGCTGCTAAAGCTTCAGCATAATCAGGCTCAGAAGTAATTTCTGGAACCACTTGTTTGTAACAAACTTTACCGTCAGCATCAATTACGAAGATTACTCTTGCAGTAATTCCAGCTAATGGACCATCAGCTAATAAAACACCATAAGCGTTTGCAAAATCTTTGTTTCTGAAATCTGAACAAACTTTTAAGTTTTCAATTCCAGCTGCACCACACCATCTAGCTGCTGCAAATGGTAAGTCCATTGATACAGTGATAACTTCAACACCTTCAAGGTTTGCAGCTTCTGTATTAAATCTTCTAGTTTCAGCATCACAAACACCTGTGTCAAGTGAAGGTACTGCGATTACAAGTTGAACTTTACCAGCTCCACCGATAGTTTCGTTTTGAAGCATTGGGTTACAGTTTACTACTGTTACGATTGGAGCTAAATCTCCAACTTTTACTTCGTTTCCTGCTAAGTTGCATACTATGTTTTCTTTAAATGTTACTGTTGCCATATTTAATCCTTTTATTTTTTGTTTTAAGTGATAGAAGTTTAATTAAATAAGATAAATTTAGTCTTAATTGTAATTTCTAAAGTTACGAATTGATTTTTTGCTGAAATTTGATTTGAATTATAGTGTTTTTATTTGATTGAAAATGCTTGCTGAATATTTGCGAGTGCTTTTTTTAGTTCACTTTTTGGTAGAGCAATATTTAACCTAAAAAAATATTTTCCATTTGAACCAAAGGTAATACCATCATTGAGTGCTAATTTTGCTTCATTTAAAAGTTTATCTTTTATCTCTTTATGTTTTAGTCCGGTATCTTGAAAATCAAGCCATAAAAGATATGTTGCATTTGTTTCGATGATTTTGATTTTTGGTAAATATTTTGTAAAAAATGCATTTGTATAGTTAATATTTTCTTCCAAATATGTCAATAATTGGTTTAGCCAAATTTCACTCTCGTTGTTATAACAACTTTGAATCAATACATTTGATAGTGAATTTAGGGATACAATATGATCTCTTTTTGCATAAATTTTAAACTTCGTAAGAATTTCATTGTTTTTTGAAAAAGCATATGAAGTATTAAGACCCGCAACATTAAATGTTTTACTTGGTGCGTTCAGAATTAAACAATTTTCATTTATTGAAGCAAAAGATACAAAGTTTTTAAACGCTAGATCACTGTGAATTTCATCACTAATAACTAAAATATTATGCTTTACACATAAATCATTTAAGGTTTCAAGCTCATCTTTGCTCCAAATTCTTCCGATCGGATTATGGGGTGAGCACAATAGTAGTAGCTTTGTTTTTAATGATATTTTTGATTCCAAATCACTCAAGTTCATTACATATTTATCATTTTGTAATTCTAATTGACTTTCAATGACGGTTCTTCCATTATCTTTTATTACACTAAAAAATGGAAAATAAACAGGTGGAAAAATTATCACTTCATCACCATGTTCAGTAAAAGCTTCTATTGCAACTTTTAAAGATGGGACAACACCAGAGCAAAATAAAATATTTTCTTTTTGAAGTTCAAGATCATGTCTTTTTTGCCAGCTAATAACAGCATTAAAAGATTCGGACGAAGGAATTTCATATCCAAAAATTTGTTGTTTTAATTTATTTCTCATGCCTGAGCATACATGCTTTGGAGTCGCAAAATCCATGTCAGCAACCCACAATGGCTTAGCCTCATTGGTCCCAAAATATTCCACAAGACCATCATATTTGACGCAATCAGTCGAGTGTCTGTTAATTTTTTTGTCAAAATTAACAAACTTATTCTTCATTATTTTTCCCATATTGTAATATTGTCAATTTCTTCAACAAATTTTAAACTTTTTCCAAATATTTCTTTTACTTTATCTTGCTTTGTAAAGTTTTTAAACGCTACAACAACTCTTCCAGAATTATTTAATCGCAGAGGAAGTTCTTCGAGTAAGTGGTCTAGATTATAAAGTTCTTCATGATTATTTGAAAGTATAATAAAGTCAAAATTTCTAAAATTAGGTTTTAAATTGCAGCTATCACCTTGCCAAAAGTCTATATTTTTGATATTTTGTAACTCTAAATTTTTTTGTGCTGTTAAAATATTTCTCGCAGTAAAATCAATTCCAACCAAATGTTGAAATTTATTAGACATATTAAATACAGCTTTTCCATAGTCGCATCCTAAATTTAAAGCCGTTTTATAATCCGGCTTGATATATTTGCTAGAAATGCTGGTAACGATATCAAAGAATTTTTCTTCCCTGAAAACAATGTGATTTTTTACTGTTTCAATATCTTCTTTGTGATCATTGGAAACAGATACATATCTAAAGCCTGCATGTTGAAAGAAATGTCTTCTGAAAGCATACCTAGAGCTTTTTAATGTCTCATTTCCTGTGCTTATAAAAGAACCACCTTTAATGATATTGTGTCTTTTATCAAAAGTTGGCACTGAAAAGTCATCATAAAGAGGATGAATTTCAAATCCTTGGAAACCGTCAATTGTTGTTGTTGTCCACTGCCATACATTCCCGATAACATCAAAAAAATCACCATGAGCAAAGATATTGACTGGCGATGGTGATGTAAAATGTTCAAGATTAATATTGGCTGGAGCAATTTCACCCCATAATGGCTCATCTTTAACATTTGAAACATGATAAATTTTGTACCACATTGCTTCACTTGGTAATGTAATATTTGTAGATGTTTTGTGCGATTTCCATTTACAAAATGCTAAAGCCTCTAAGTAATTAACTTCAACAGGCCAATTCATAGGGAGCTTAATAAGATTTTGTATAGTTCTTAAATGATACGTATTGTTTTCAAGCAACCAAAAAGTTGGATGGCTGGCTTTAGTATAGTTTCTCCATCTAAGACCTTCGTCATCCCAAAAACTATCATTTTTGTAGCCACCATCTTTTACAAATTCTAAAAATTCACCATTGCTTGTTAGATATTTTGCTGCCTTGAAGTCATCAATTTCAAATGATGCCTCACCATATTCATTGTCCCAGCCATAAAAATCATCATCTCGCTTTTTGCCTAAATGGATAGTTCCACCAGCAACATTAATTAGTTCATTTGCAGGAGCTTCGCCATATTCTTGACATTCTTTAAAAAGTTCTGTTGGCTCTATAACTTTATGATTTAATTGTCTATGAAGAACCGATGATGTTTCAAGATGAATTCTTTCGTGTTCAATTCCCATCATAACTATCCACATGGGACTATCCCAAGTGATAGGAAGTTTGAATTCAACAGTATCAATAAATTCTAGTACAACTTTTTGTACTTTAGCTCTATATTCTCTTGCATCTTCAACTTTTGGCCATGCATAATTTGATTGATTTAGATCATCCCAGCTCATCTCATCAACACCAACCGCAAAAATAGATTCAAAATTTGGGTTGATTCTATTTTTTAAAAATCCACCCAAAATAAGTTTATTAATATAAAACGTTGCGGTGTGACCAAAATAAAATATAAGTGGGTGTCTTAATTTTTCTGGCTGTTCATAAAAGATATTATCATGTGCAAACATATTAAAAAGCTCTTCGAATAGTTTGTAAGTTTTTACAAAATATTCTCGAATCTCAGATCTTTTTTTCTCGATATTGTCACCCCTTAAAGAGATATTGCGTGTGATGAAACTTTTATAATCTTGTGCTTCCATTGACTTCTTTTATTATTTTGATTTATTTATTTTTTAAAATTTCAACAATTTTAGATAAGGCAATATCTTCTTTCTCGCCAGTTTTTCTGTTTACAAGTTCAACAAAACCCTCGCTTAATTTTTTACCTATTACAACAGCATAAGGTAGACCAATTAATTCAAAATCACTCATTTTAAATCCAAATCTTTCTTTGGTTCTGTCATCAAGTATAGCTTCAATTCCTGCTGTTTTTAGGTCTTCATAAATTTTTGTTCCAGTAGATAACTCATCTTCGTTTTTACCATTTGAAATAATAATATCAACAAAAAATGGTGCAGTTTCTTTTGTCCATACGCAACCTTTTTCATCATGACTCTGCTCAATAACGGCTGCAATTAATCTGCTTACTCCTATTCCGTAAGTTCCCATTTCAAACGGTTTGCTTTTACCATTACTATCTAAAAAGTTTGCTCCAAGTGCTTTAGAATATCTATCTCCAAGTTGGAAAATATGTCCAACTTCTATCCCTTTTGTATAGCTTAGTTTTCCACCACAACATTCACAAATATCACCTTCACAAACAGCTACTAAATCAAAATAAACATTATCTTCCATGCAACAAACATCAACGCCAGCTAGGTGATAGTTTTCTTCATTTGCACCACAAACCATATCGTTCTCATCTTTTAGCTCACTGTCTATTTTAAATATAACGCTTGATGGAAGATCCTTTATCCCTACATATCCAGCTACTAGACCAGCATTAATTATTTCGTCCTCACTAGCATCTTCAAGCTCAAGTGCATTTACACTATTACATGCTTTAGTTTCTTCAAGTTCATCATCACCTCTAACAAAAAATACCGCTATTTTTGTAGTATCCTCATATACCGCTTTTTTTATAACAGCCTTGATAGTTTGTGACGGTAAAATATTTAGAAATGAACTTAATTCATCAATTGTTGTTGTGCTTGGAGTGCTAATTTTGCCACTTGCTAAATTGTTTTTAGTTTCAATTTTCTTATCTTTTCGTTTTGCAGCTTCTATATTTGCACCATAATTACAACTATCACAAACAACAATTGTATCCTCACCACTATTTGCTAGTACGTGGAATTCTTTACTTCCAGTTCCGCCAATTGCACCACTATCTGCATCAACTATTCTAAAATCAAGTCCAAGTCGTGTGAATATTTTTTTATAAGTTTCTTCCATAAGATGAAATTCACGTTTCATATCATCAGTATTTTCATGAAATGAGTAACCGTCTTTCATTAAAAATTCTCTTCCTCTCATAAGTCCAAATCTTGGTCTAGCTTCATCTCTAAATTTCGTATTTATTTGATAAAGATTTATCGGTAAGTCTTTGTAGCTAGTAACTCTATTCTTAACAAGCTCAACCATAGCCTCTTCATTTGTAGGGCTTAGAACAAAACCATTATTTTTTCTATCTTTGATTCGCAACATTTCAAGACCCATTTTTGTAGCTCGTCCGCTATTTTCCCAAAATTCTATTGGAGTTACAAAAGAAAGTTGAACTTCTTGGGCACCACTATTATCAAGCTCTTCTTTAACAACATTTCTAATTTTATCAAGAACCATTTTCCCGAGTGGAAGATAATTATAAAGACCACTTCCGCTTGTATTTATGAAACCAGCTCTTAGTAAGAATTGGTGTGATGGCAATGTTGCATCATTTGGAGTTTCTTTTGTTGTTGGTATAAAAAGTTTTGAGAATTTCATTAATCTATTTCCTTATAATTGTTGATTTTATATGCATTGTCTATTGTGTTTTCATCTTGAATACCAAATAGATTTTGCGCAGTATTTAGTATTTCATCGCCTTTTAAAGATACTGAAACTTCTTTCAATTTGATTGTTGGAGTGTGTAAAAATTCCGCCATAATTGATTGGCAGAGTTTTTCAATATTGGCAACATCATCATGTTTTATAAATTTCTTTTTGATGGCGATTTGTATCTTTTTATCTATTATTTCATCGCTTTTTGTTCTTATGTTTTTTATTATAGGCTCAACGGCCAGAGATTTTAGCCAAATAAAAAATTCTTCGCTCATTTGACGAACTATCCCGAATGCTTCTTTTGCCTGATTAGCTCTAAGCTCAAGAGTTTCATCAACAATACATTGCAAATCATCTACGCTATAAATATGTAAATTCGAAATATTCATCTCTTCAATATCTCTTGGTAGCGCAATATCAAACCAATTACGAGCAATTGAATTTTCTTTGACCATCTCTTTCGTTATGATCGGGTATGGAGCTGATGTTGCAGTTACAAGCAATTCCATCGAATCAAGTAGATATTCAAGTTCTTCGTAAGGTTTCACTTCAATCTGATTTGCGGCATAAGAATTTCCATTTCCATCTGTTATTATTGAATGAGCTAATATTCTTGCTTTTTTTATATTTCTGCTGCAAATAACAACATCAAAACCACTTTTAAGAAGATGTCTGCATGCGAGCTCACTCATTTCACCAGCACCAATTACAAGAGCTTTGACTGACTTTGTGTCTTTGTAAAGTTGTCTAGCTTTTGCTACTGCTGTTGATGCTACAGAAACAGAACCAGTTCCAAGTTGCGTGATATTTCGAACTTTTGCTGCACACTTAAAGGCAAAATTCATAACACGAGAAAGTTTTTGGTTTGAGAATTTTTTTTCTATTGCAAATCTGAAAGCGTCTTTTAGTTGACCAGCTATTTGTGTTTCACCAATAACAAGGCTATCCAAAGATGAAGCAACGGTAAAAAGATGGTAAATGGCAGCCATATTTTCATATACATCAGCTCTTTCATGCAGAGAATGAAAGTCTATTCCAGAACGATTTGAGAATAATTGCAGTATTTCTTTTGATGAATCGTTACAGCATTGAACACTTGCAATAAGCTCAACACGGTTGCATGTTGAAATCAACATCGCCTCATTTATTTGCTTGTTATCTAAGACAGTTTTTAAAAATGTTTCTTTTTCTAGTTCGTTTCCGAATGCCAGTTTTTCTCTAGTTTTTATATCCGTATTTTTATGAGTAAAACTAACTATTAAATATTCCATAAGCATAATTCCATTTATTTAAGTAAGTTTGATTATACATTTTTCTTACTTTTGATATTATTTGAGACTATAAATCGTTAATTTATTTTCTAAAAATTGCCACTTTAAATCTATCACCCATACCTGTCGGCTCAAGTAATGTTTTTACTCTATTAGCTTCTCGTAAATAATTAGCTTCATCTGTATTGTTAAGTAATATTTCGAGCAGCTCGATTATTCCAAATCTTACAAGTGCTTTTAGTTGCGTTTCATATATTATATTTTTTGCACCAGCTTGCTTGAAGCAATCAATTAAAAAAGCAAAATTCACATCGTATGTAATATCAGATTTTTTGAATAATTCACTTAGCGGTAAATCGTCTTCAAAAATAGGGTATACCTTATGCTTACTATAGATTCTACAAGAGAAATCATTTCTTGGATATTCATCCCCATAATCAAACGTGATAAATTCAAATTTTTTGATTGAGGAACTTAGGCTTTTTGCAAAATCAAGAAATTCGAGTGAAACTTCACCTTTTGAAATATGGTGTTTTTTGCAAATATCGATTAAATGTTGATTTGCTGAGGGTTGAAAAATAATTTTATCATTTTCAACAAATCCTTGCTCTAAAACATCGTCTTTTGTGTAGACAAGCTCGCAAGGAAAAGCATCAAAAATCTCATTAGCGACAACTATTGCATTATCTAAATTAATATCTTTAATTGAGCTGTAATGGATAAAGTTGATTGCATCACCAAATGATTCATTAAGGTATTGTTTTTGCTTACCCCTTAAGTTCTCATATCGCTCACAAATGGCAAAAGTTAAAGTTTTTAAAAGTTCCGGTTTCAATGTATAGATAAATTGAATAATATCAGCCATCAGATACCCATGATGGGCACCAATTTCCAAAATAGTTGTATTCTTATCTATAAAACCACTTTCAATCGTATCTATTATTCTCTTAGCAATACTCCCGCCGAAAAGTTTACTAGCGCTAACTGCTGTAAAAAAATCACCGTCTTTTCCTATTGTTTTGTAATTGCTATAATATCCATCGTCACCGTAAAGCCAATCATTGAAATAATCACTAAATATTTGCATCTTCAATTGATCCTAAATCAAATTTTTGAAATTGCATTTTCCAGTCTTTCAAAACCTTTATCAATTTCATCTTTTGTAATAGTAAGAGGTGGCAAAAATCTAAGCGTGCTTCGTCCACTTTTTAGAACCAATAACCCTTCATTAAAAGCTCCAGAAACAATTCTACCTAGAGTTTCATCGTCAATAATTTTAATTCCTCGCATAAGCCCAATGCCTGTTGCGTATTCCATCGTTTTAGTGTTTTTATTTACTATTTTTTCTATCTTTTCATTGAAATATATTATTTTATCACCAAGAGAATTATCTCTTTTAATGTGCTCCAAGATTTCAAGTACAGTTAATGCAGCTGTAGTAACCAGATAATTGCCACCAAATGTGCTTCCATGGTCACCAGCTACAAGTAAATCCTTGTGTTTTGTCAGAATAGCTCCAATAGGAACCCCCCCGCCAAGACCCTTTGCAAGAGTAACGATATCAGGCTCTATGTCGTAAAGTTTACAAGTCAAAAATTCACCAGTTCTAAAAATACCAGTTTGAACCTCATCAACAATAAGTAAAATATCTTTTTCTTTTAAGATTTTTGCTAACTTTTGTATCTCTTCTTTATCAAATGGACTAACCCCGCCTTCCCCTTGAATAAGCTCTAGCATAACAGCAACAGTTTCATTGTCGATTGTTGAATAAATATCTTCTATTTTTGGTACAAAAGTAAATCCATCTGGGTAAGGTGCAAAAGAATCACTGTGAAATTTTGCTTGCCCAGTTGCTTTCACAGTACTTATAGTTCTTCCGTGAAATGAGTGCTCAAGAGTTATAATTTTAAATCTTTTGTGTTCACCTTTGGTTCGTCCATATTTTCTTGCCATTTTGATAGCACCTTCATTGGCTTCAGCACCACTATTTGCAAAAAATACACCTACATCATATTCTGCAAGCTGATTAATTTTTTGAGCTAAAAGCGCTTGTGGTTCAATCATAAAAAGGTTTGAAATATGTGTTATATTTGTTATCTGATTGTAAATTGCATCAGCAACTTTTTTATTACCATGTCCAACAGAAACAACACCAATCCCACTTGTGAAATCAATATAATCTTTATTATTTTCATCAAAAAGAGTAGCATTTTCACCTCTTTTGAAATTCACATAATTTCTAGCATACGTTTGCAAAACAAATTTTTTATCTATATTTTCTAAATTCATTTTTATCCTTTTAAATATTGGGCGAATTTTAACACTTTTTTTACAGAGTTACTTGAAGTCTAAGATTTTGTATTCACCTGATTGTAATTTTTCAATATCCCATTTGTCGAAAGTTTCTCGATGAAGTGCTTGTACTCTGTTTTGAACAGCACCGAACATTCTTTTAACTTGGTGATATCTACCTTCAACTATTTCCAGCAATACCGTTAAATCATCAATTTTTGTTAATTTTGCAGGCAGCAGCGGTTTGTCTTCACCATGCAATAATAATTCCCCACTTGCAAAAATAGATGCTACGCTATCAGCTATAGGGTGAGCCAACGTTACTCTATAAATTTTTGGAACATCACTTTTTGGACTAGTTAATCTATGGTTTAATTCACCATTGTCACTTAATAAAATAGCTCCAGTCGTATCCCTGTCAAGTCTTCCGATTGTAGAAAGCTTTGGATTTCTATTTTGCCATCTTAATGGAAGCAGTGAATATATTAATTTTCCACTGTCATCATGTGAACACACCACACCCTCTGGTTTATTCATTAAAATCGTTAAAGACTCGCTATCAAGAGGCTCATTATCAATAGTAATTGATGAATGTTTTACTTTTTTTGATACATCAAATATTCGTAAATCATTTTCTTTTACTTCATGAATTCTCAAAAACTTTTTTGCTTCACCTCTTGTGCAATATCCTAACTTTGATAAATAAGCATCTAATCTTTTTGAAGTCATGTTTTACCTTTAGTCTTATTTTTTTGAAATATTATCATTTATCGACATAATTTAGTACTTTTGATGGGCTGAATTATTATCTATTTTTGCATGACAATAGCAAATTTTTATTTTTCATTATCGTTTGAAGCATTAAAGAAAATTGTATTTGTGATATATTTTTTGTAATATTCTATTTTTTGTTACTAAAAGTAACTAATCTTAAGCAAGATGTCTATACTATTCTTTAAAATTAAAATGCTATTAAAATGCTATTTAGTACATTTATAATAGATTTACTAATATCAAACTAAAAAATATGGAGACTAAACAATGGATAATATTTTCAATCCGATTAAATCAAGATTTAACAACCCAGCTTTTAAAAATATGTGTGAATATAATGAGCTTATGGATGAATTCAAAACAGATTATGAAGGGACTTGGGCAAAATTCGCGAATGAAAAAATCGACTGGTTTAAACCTTATGATACTATTCTAGACGAAACTAATGCGCCATTTTACAAATGGTTTGTTGGCGGTAAAATGAATGTTGCTCACCAATGTGTTGATAGACATCTTGCAACAAAAAAGAACAAAGCAGCGATTATTTTTGAAGGTGACAATGGAGACCAAAGAATTATTACTTATCGAGAGCTTGCTTACGAAGTAAACAAAACTGCAAATATGTTCAAAAATCAATTTGACATAAAAAAAGGTGATCGAGTTATTGTTTATATGCCAATGATCCCAGAAGCAGCTATTACTATGTTAGCATGTGCTAAATTAGGTGCTATTCACTCTATAGTATTTGGTGGATTTTCTGCTGAAGCTTTAAGAGATAGAATTATTGATGCAGAAGCTAAGCTTGTTGTAACTTCAGATGGAGCATTTAGAAAAGGTAGCCCTTATATGCTAAAACCAGTTGTTGATCAAGCTTTAGAAAGCGGTTGCGAATGTGTTAAAAAAGTTTGCGTTGTTGAAAGAAATCATGAAGATATCACTTGGGTATCAGGTAGAGATTATAGTTACAATGAGCTTATAAAGTTTGAGTCAAGCAAATGTGAGCCTGAAATGATGGACAGTGAAGATCCATTGTTCTTACTCTATACAAGTGGAAGTACTGGTAAGCCAAAAGGCGTTCAACATTCAAGTGCTGGATATATACTTTGGGCTCAAATGACAATGGAATGGGTTTTTGATATAAAAGACAACGATACATATTGGTGTACTGCTGATGTTGGTTGGATTACAGGACATACTTATATTGTTTACGGACCGCTCGCAGCAGGTGCTACAACAGTAATGTTTGAAGGTGTTCCAACTTTCCCAGATGCTGGAAGATGCTGGAAAATGGTTGAGGAGTATAAAATTAATCAATTCTATACAGCTCCAACTGCAATCAGAATGCTTCATAAAATGGGAGCAGATGAGCCAAGTAAATATGACTTATCGAGTTTAAGAATTTTAGGAACAGTTGGTGAGCCTATAGATCCTCCAGCATGGAAATGGTATTATGAAGAAGTTGGTGGAAGCAGATGTTCAATTGTTGATACTTATTGGCAAACTGAAACAGGTGGACACATGATATCTCCACTGCCTGCAGCTACTCCAATTAAACCAGCTTGTGCAACGTTTGCGCTTCCAGGTATTATGGCTGAAATAATCGAAGCTGATGGAACACCAACTGAAATCGGAGAAAAAGGTTTTATGTGTATTACAAAACCTTGGCCAGCAATGATTAGAAATATTTGGGGAGATAGCGAAAGATTTGTAAAATCATACTTTGGTGATTGTAAAAAAGATGGTAAACCTGTTTATTTTACAGGTGACGGTGCCATGATGAGTGAAGACAAATATATTACAATTACAGGAAGAACAGATGATGTTATAAATGTAAGTGGACACAGAATGGGAACGGCTGAAGTTGAATCTGCTATTAAAAAACATCCAAATGTTGCAGCGGTTGCAGTTGTTGGTAAGCCTCATGATATTAAAGGTGAGGGAATTTTTGCTTATATCGTATTAAAATCAGTAGCAAGTGAAGAAGCTAATCAAACTGCAGATGAACTTGAACTTTCTAAAGAAATTAATAAAATTATTAAAAATGAAATTGGCGCAATAGCACTTTGTGATGAAATGGCTTTTGTTCCAGATCTTCCAAAAACAAGAAGTGGAAAAATCATGAGAAGAATTCTTAGAAGCATTGTAAAAGGTGAAGAGATCACACAAGATACATCTACTCTAGAAGATCCATCAATAGTAGGAAAAATAGAAAAAATTGTAAGAGGTTAATTTATTTTTTCTTCAATAAATACGGGAAAAATAGCAAAAATACTTTACAAATAAAAATATTTTTGCTAAAATCCCATCTCATTTTCAAATGTAAATGAGAGCAATGCGGGAGTAGCTCAGGGGTAGAGCACAACCTTGCCAAGGTTGGGGTCGCGGGTTCGAATCCCGTCTCCCGCTCCATTTCTTAATTAAAATAAATCAAAATCACAAAACTCATACTAATAGATTACTCTTTTACCATGACAGAAGTAAAACAAGTGTAATATCACATATCCAAATAAAAAAGAGAGAACAAATAATGGACGAAAAATTATTAAATAGAGCTAATCATAAATGTGAATTATGTGGTTCAACTGAAAATCTTAGTGCGATGGAAGTTGCACCAAGTGACGGAAGTATAGATCAAAGTATTTGTATTTGTGATGTTTGTCGTGAACAAGTTGAAGACAACAGTAAACTTGATTCAAATAATATGCATTGTTTAAGTGACAGTATGTGGAGTGAAGTTCCTGCTGTTCAAGTTGTTTCATATAGATTGCTAAAAAAGTTAAATAATCAAGAATTGCTTGACATGCTTTATTTGGAAGATGATGTAAAGACATGGGCTGAAAATGAAGCAGAAGGTCCTGAAGGGCAAGAGCTTCCAAAAGATAGCAATGGTACCGTTTTAAATCAAGGCGATAGCGTAACTATCATCAAAGATTTGGAAGTTAAAGGTGCTAACTTTACTGCTAAACGAGGAACTTTAGTCAAAGGAATTGCGTTAAATGGAAATCCAGAGCAAGTTGAAGGGAAAGTAAACGGGACAAGAATTGTTCTGTTGTCATGCTTTTTAAAGAAAGTATAAGAGGCTTTTAGATACTCTTTCAAACTTTTATCAACACTGTTGATAATTGAATAAAATATACCAATCAAGGAGGTCATGATGGCTTTAGATCAGGACATAAAACAAGAGATAATCTCAACATACAGAAGAGATGAAAAAGATACAGGTTCAGCGGAAGTTCAAATCGCTATATTAACAAAACAAATTGTTGTTTTAACAGAGCACCTAAAAATTAACAAAAAAGACCATTCATCAAGACTTGGACTTTTAAAAATGGTTGGAAAAAGAAAAAGACTTCTTACTTACCTAAGAAGAACTAATTATGCAACTTTTACAAAAATCGTACAAGAGTTAGGAATCAGAGCTAAATAATTTTAGTTTATGATGACAAAAGCCCGGACATTTATGTTCGGGCTTTTTTTATGTCTATATTAGAATTAGTAAAAATATTCTTAAATAGTAAAACGAGTAATTTTTAGCAATAAAAAAAGCCTAGCTATAAATAGCTAGGCTTTTAAAACTTTATCAAATGATAAAATTATTTTCCAAGACCTGTTGAAGCTAAATCAGCGTCACTATATTTAGCAACTTGACCTTTCATAACACCAGCCATAGCTCCACCGTAAGTTCCAGCTTTATAACCTTTAAGTGCATGAGTAACATCTGCTTTAGTCAGATCTTTAACAATTTTAGATTTTCCTAATGCTGCTTTTTCAAAGTTTTGACCATGGCAACCTTTACAAGCGCCTAACTCAACAGCACCAAATGCTGCAACTCCACAAATTAATGTAGCTAATACAATTTTTTTCATGTTTGTCTCCTATTTTTGATTGACTGAAAATATACAACGTATCAACTTTAACTATTCTTAGTGTAAAATCAAAAATATGAAAAAACTTGTGTTAAATATTAATAAGCTTACTTTTGGTTACACTAAACAAAAATTAATCTATCAAGATTTTAATTTGAAGTTGTATCGTGGTGAGATTAAAAGTGTTGTTGGAAGCAGTGGAAGTGGCAAGAGCACACTGTTTGAGCTAATTACAAATAATATAAAACCCATTAAAGGGGAACTGAAATCACTAAAAATAAGTTCTATCTATCAAGACCCATATGGCTCGTTTCATCCAACATATACGATACAAAATCAGCTTAATGATATCATTGATGACTTTTCAGAATTGCCATTTCTTCTTGAACGTTTTGGGTTGAGTTTGGATTTCTTAAATAAAAAACCACACCAATTAAGTGGAGGACAGCTTCAAAGATGCAGTATAATTAGGGCTATACTTATGAAGCCAGATCTCCTTTTAGCAGATGAGCCTACAAGTGCACTTGATAATATAATTGCACTTGATGTTATGAAAGTTTTAATAAGTTTTGTAGATAGATTTGGAATTTTACTGATTACTCATGATGAAGATTTGGCTCGTTGGTGTAGTGATGAGATAATAAATATAGAAAATAATAAAATAAGGAAATAATTTTGGAATATATGTTCGCTTTTAATAAAATACTCTCATCGCTTTTAATGCCTTTCTCGATAGGCTTATTTTTAATTCTTTTTGGAATCATTTTTCTTTTTAAGAGAAAAATACAAAAAGCAAAAGCATTTTTAATTATCGGTATTATTTGGACTATGATTATTTCTCACAGCTCGTTTGCGAATCTTTTACTAGCACCTCTTGAAAATTCTTATCCAAAACTACAATCAGTCCCAGAACATGCAAAATATATTGTTTTTCTTGGTGGTGATATGGAAAATAGAGGTTGGGAAGTATTAAAGCAATACAATAAAATACATGGAGCTAAAATAATCACATCTGGATACGAAGGAAGAGGGTCTACCCCAGAAGCAATACGAACAGCAGCCATAATAAAAGATGCAGGCATTATTGGTGAAGATATTTTGATTTATCCAAAACCAAAAGACACGAGAGAAGAAGCTAAAAATATCAAAAATATACTTCGCAATGAAAGATTTATACTAGTTACATCAGCATATCACATGCAAAGAGCAATGATTATATTTGAAAGTGAAGGGATGAAACCAATTCCAGCACCAACTGATTTCTTAATAAAAGATAGTGATACAGCAATATCTCTTCCTGATGGATATAGTCTTCAAAAAACAGAAAAAGCTTGGCATGAGTATCTAGGTATATTTTGGGCAAAGATAGTTAACCTTTTAGTTGATTAATGGTAAACTTCAACATTATTCAAAACTAAACATGAATGTTAATAATGCTTATCAAATAGTATATTTAAGATTCTGGTGTGAGAAAAATGAACAACAATTAAGGACAAAATAATATGACAAAATGTGGCTATGTAAGTACCGTAGGTCGACCGAATGCAGGGAAAAGTTCTCTTTTAAACTGGTTGGTTGGAGAAAAAATTAATATGGTATCGCACAAAGCAAATGCCACAAGAAAAAGATCAAATACAATCGTAATGAATGGAGATGATCAAATTATTTTTGTCGATACTCCAGGGCTTCATCATCAAGAAAAACTAATCAATCAATTTATGCTAGAAGAAGCACTAAAAGCTATTGGCGAATGTGATTTGATATTATTCTTGGCACCTGTTACAGATAAAATTGTTCATTATGAAAGATTTCTTGAAGAACACAAAAAAGAGACGCCACATATTCTTCTTCTTACAAAAACAGATTTTGTTACGACTGCTGAGGTTATGGCTAAAATAGAAGAATATAAGCAATATAGCGATAAATATAAAGCAATAATTCCAATCTCAATCAAAAAGGGTAAGAAACAAAATCTTATTTTGGACGAAGTTGTTAAATATCTTCCAGAGCAACCATATCTTTTTGACACAGAAATTCTTACAACTACGAATCTAAGAGATATTTATAGAGAATTTATTAGGGAATCAGTATTTGATAATATTAGCGATGAAATACCTTATGAAGCAGATGTGATAGTAAATAAGGTTGAAGAAAAACCAAAGGTTGAAGTTATCAAAGCAACTATAGTTGTTGAAAAGCAAACCCAAAAAGGGATGATAATAGGCGAAGGTGGAATTGCAATTAAAAGAATAGGTCTTAATGCTAGAAAGAAAATTGAAAAACTTATTGGCAAAACAGTCTATCTTGAATTATTTGTATCTGTTAAAAAAGGCTGGAGTAAAAACAAAGAGGGATTAAGAGAGCTTGGATACGATTTTTAAAGATTCGCACCAACTTTAATATTGGTATTTGCTGTCTTGTTAGTTGGCTCAATATAAATTGATAAGCAGTAACAGATTATTAATAATACCAGCGGTGTTATTCCTCTATGCAAATTTCCTTATCATTTATGTTCAAAATTGTATTGTAAGCGACAATAATAACTATCAACGTAACTACGGCAATTAAAGCATAAGACAATACAAATAATATCGCATCACCAGTTTTGTGAAACATAAGCATAGAGCTTATTGCCATTGCTGCTACTGGAAAAACAAATGCCCACCATGAAATAAAGAATTTTATCTTGATAAAATTTTTATACATAAAAGCCACCAAAAAAGTGAAAAATAATCCCATATTAAAAAGCATTAATGCAAAAGTATCGATTTGATTATACAGCTTTACGTATGCTAAGAAACCTACGGCTGGAGGCGCAATTAGTATGAAAAGAGTAGGCATAAATTTTGTAGCCATTTGATGGTGAAAAATAATTCTATTTAAAATAAGCGCAAAAAGCACAATCCAGAAAAACATTCCAACACTAAAGAAGTAGTTTAAAATACCAGGATTTGCAAATCCTATTCCACCAACAGGAACTAGAACATTACCTACAATAGGGATAAACCAAGCGGGATTTGAGTGATCTAAAATTTGATTTTTATTTATCCAAAACCTTACAGTATGCATTGTTAATGAAAAGTGCAAGATTACACCAACATACCAAAAGAAAGCACTTACTGGTAATTTTACTTCTTTAAATATTATTGCCAACATAAGCATAGAGATCGAAATGGCAGCAAAAAAATTTATACGAATTGGATGGTTAAATTCCATAATTACAGCATGTTTATACTTGCAATATTTCGTCATATAAATTACCGAGATAGTCATGAAAGCCATCGTTGTAAGATACATTAGTACTGTTCCAATAATTGATGGAAATCCCAACCAAGAATGAGCTTTCTGATAAGTAATAGTTAAGCCACCAAGCCCCATTACTACAGCATACATCATAATTGGAAAAAATTCTAAACGATTTTTTGTACATTTTTGCTTCGATAATTCCATAGTAAAACCTTATAATTAATATATTATTTAATTATACCAAATCAAATCAAAATTAAATATATTCTTTTGATTAGTTTAGATGGGAAAATCATTTGATGTAGTTTGGTAATTTGTCTGATTTTTTGTTATTTTAAAGTGTGTGCTTAATTGAGAATTTCATTTCTAGCAAAATTATTGCATTTAGATATTTGTCTTTATTCTCTAGCGATATTTCGTTTATGAGATGTTTGTTTCTTTGAAAAACTTCCCAAACTCTAAGAGATGGTTCCGGTCGTTTTTTAATCCACAAAGCAATTGAAGTTGCTCCATTTATTAATGCTTGAACAAATTTTGCTTCAAGCCTTTTTTCTTCTTTTTTGAATATTTTCCATTCGTCTTCAAGTACCTCATGAGCTTCTACGAAATCATTTTCTTCAATCATCCGTAAAAATTCGTCAATACCAATTTTACTATTTACCAATAATTGTTCCTAGTAATTTATCACCAACAAGCTCTGAAATTCGTACCTTATAAACCTTACCAAATTCAACACTGATATCAGTTTCATTGTCATTAATGTAAATCTCACCATCAATTTCTCTTTCCCAAGATATTTTTCTAGCACTTAAAAGTAAATCATGCTCATCACTATATCCTTCAATTACAACATCAAATTCAGTATTTATATCTTTCTCCATACTTTTTAGTGTTGTTGTTTTGATAATTTGACCTAATATTTCAGCTCTTGAGTCGATAATGTTTTGTGGTATTTTTTCTTTCATATCGTAAGCACTTGTATCTTCTTCGTCGCTATAACTAAATACATTTGCTCTATCAAAGTTGTAATCCTGAACATATTTGCAAAGCTCATTAAAATCTTCTTCGCTTTCACCTGGATGACCAACAATAAAAGTACTTCTTACAAAAGAATTTGAGACTTTTCTCATTTCGTCCATAAGCTCTTTAAGCTTTTCAGTTCCTTTTCCTCTTTTCATTATTTTAAGCATATTACTTGAAATATGTTGCAACGGCATGTCGTAGTAAGTGTGAAAAACATTACTATTTGCTATTTTATTAATTAATGATATTGTTGTAGTTGATGGATAAAGATATAAAATTCTTGCACTTTTCACTCCATTGATCTTTTCGACTATGTCTATCAATCTTTCTAGTCCATCATTTATGTCATGATCTCTTAAATATGAACTACTATCTTGGCTTACAAATGAAAAGTCATAATAGCCATTTTGCACCATATTTTTTAGTTCTTTTTCTATGGAGTCCAAAGTTCTACTATTTAATTTACCTTTAAAATTCGGAATTGCACAAAATGCACACGATTGATTGCATCCCTCGCTTAATTTAATATATGCATGAAAATTTGAGCCAGTTACAACACGGTCAAGTGTTTCATCTGCTAAGAAAACTTTAGGACTAAATTGACTTCTTTTTTCTTCAACAAGTTTGTCGATAACGTCATAGTCACCAACACCAGTAAATATATCAACTTCGCTTAATTCATTTTGTAGTTCATCCTTATATCTCTGGCTAAGACATCCAGCCATAACAAGTATAGAACCATCTTTTCGTTGATCATGAAGATTAAAAATTGTATTTAGAGATTCCTCTTTCGCACTCTCTATAAATCCACATGTATTTACTATAATAAGATCAGCTTCGCTAGCTTCATCTGTTATTTTGTAGTCCTTAAGACGACCAAGCATAACTTCGCTATCTATTAAATTTTTTGTGCAACCAAGACTAACTAGGTGTAGTTTTTTCTCCATTTTATACCTTATTTATTTGATTAAACTGTAAAGTTTTTTGATTTCATCGGCCCACATATCTTCATTTGGCGTTTCAAGAATAAGTGGAATATCGTTCATTCGTTCATCATTTGCTATAAATCCAAAAGCATTTAATCCAATATGGCCAAGTCCTAAACTTTCGTGTCTGTCAACCTTAGCACCCAAAGGTGGTTTGCTATCATTAATGTGCATCCCTTTTAGAAACTCACGACCAACAACTTTGTCAAATTCTTTCCATGTTTTATCATAAGCATCTTGTGTTCTTATATCGTAACCAGAAGTAAACATATGACAAGTATCAATACAAACACCAATACGACTCTTGTCTTCAATCTTATCAATTATGTATGCTAAATGTTCAAATTTATATCCAAGATTTGTCCCTTGACCAGCAGTATTTTCAATAACAGCTATAACACCTTTCGTGCAATCTAAAGCTCTATTAATTGATTCTGATATTGTTTCTAGGCATTCTATCTCTGCACTATAAGTAAGTTCCTCAAGATCAGGGTCTTTTTTCCCAAATCTCTGAAGATGACTTCCTGGATGAAAATTCAATCTATCAAGTCCAAGGGTAGAGCATCTTTGCATTTCATCAATAAACGCTTCACGACTTTTTAGTAGGCTTGACTCATCGTGATGACCAAGATTAATTAGATAGCTGTCATGAGGTAAAATATGCTTAGGCAAAATACCACTTAGTTCAAGATTTTTAAACCATTCATCTAGTGTTTTTGTATCAAATGGATTAGCATCCCATCTTTTTTGGTTTTTTGTAAAAAGTGCAAAAGCTTTTGCACCAATTGCCATAGCATTTAAAGGGGCATTCTGAACGCCACCACTTGCGCTTACATGAGCGCCGAAAAATTTATTATTTGACATATTATCACCTATTTATATTTTTTATTATGATTACCTTTTGACAGAATATCAAAGATAGTTTGAAATGACTTTAATTTTAAATATCAAGTTTAGTGTAAAGGAAATTTTACAAATAGGCATTTGTGCTACGAAGCTTTATTTGAGTAAATAAGGCTGCATAGCGTCTTTGTTTTCTAGTCTTTTCCCTTGAATAACTATTTCTCCTAAATTAATGTCATATGTAACACCTAATTCTGTTTTTCCATATGTAACTATGAAATCCCCTGCAAGTTTAATATCATTTTCGCTGGCATTTTTTGATAAGAGAACAAATGGACCAGTTGCGTTAACTATTCTGCCTTTGAAATATTTTTTACTTTTTGTATTCTCAAGTATTTGATTTTCGTCCTGCTTTCTTCCAACTACAAGTTTAGCACCATCTGGAAGTCTCAATTGTCTTCCTATTTTTAAAGTATCAATATCATCAACTTCAAGTGTATCATTGGCAATAAAATCTCTTAGTCTTGTTGTGAATTGAACATCAGTTAGCAAACATCCTCCAGATGGATGTTCAAAGTTTTCTAACCCAATCTCTTTTGCAAACTCAAATTGTCTACTTCGTCCTCTGCCCCAAAAGTCTAATAATTTATCTCTGCTAATCCAACCCTCAAGTTCAGGCTTACTAGCAGGAAGCAGTTTACCGCTTAGTGGCCTAACTACTAATTCTTCTTGCCCACTTAATTTTTGAACTCTTAGCATTGCATCTTTTGTTTGACTCATAGGTCTTTGGCCAACAACTTCACCGCTAATCATAAATGATGCATCATATTTTTCTAAAAGTTTACTTGTGTGACGAAACATAAATCCATGACAATCAATACAGGGGTTGAAATAATTGCCATAACCGTATTTAGGTTCAAATAAAACTTCATCAAGATATTTATCTTTTAGATCAAGGATTTCAAATTTAGCTCCAATATGATCACACATTCGCTTCATATATTCTACTCTGTCACCAACAGATCCAAAGCCCGTATCTACATGTATAGCAATAACCTCTATCCCTTGATCTATTATCACTTTCATAGCAAGAGTGGAATCTAAACCACCACTAAATAATGCTAATGCTTTCAAAATAACTCCTCAGGATTTA